>CAYOTD010000464.1:0-4629 GCA_964406685.1 uncultured Solibacteraceae bacterium
CGAATCCTGCGCGGCGCGCCGCACGACCTTCACCTTCGGCAACAGCAGCGTCTTCTTCCCCGCGCGCCGGATCTGGAAGCACAGCTCCGCGTCCAGCCAGTGGTGGCCGAAGCGCTGGTCGAAGTAGTTCAATCCCCGGATGAAGAACTTGCGCGCCAGGATCGCGCCCGCATCCGCCCACGGCACGGCGATCGAGTCGGCGGAGGCGTCCAGGGCAATCGTCTTCCCCGCGCCGGAGTCGCGCAACGCGGCTTTCAAGCTGTCCGGCGTCGGCAGCGGCCGGACCACGCTCGCCGGTTGGCCCTCGGCGTCGACGATCAGCGGGCAGACGGCCACCGCGTCGGCGTCGGCCTCCAGCCGCGCGGCCAGCGCGGTCACCGTATCGGGAGCGATCTCCACGTTGGGATCCAGCAGCAGCAGGAACTCGCCGCGCGAGGTTCGAATGCCGATGTTCAGGGCCTTCGCCAAACCGAAGTGCCGCTCCAGGCGCATGACCGTGATGTTGGGGAACTCGGCGTCCATCCCCGGACACTCGTCGCGCGAGCCGTTGTCGACCACCACGATCTCCATTTTCTCGCGCTCGCGCGAGCGCTCCAGCGCCGCCAGGCACCGCCGCAACGCCTCGGCGCAGTTGTAGGAGACGATGATGGCCGACACCTTCGGTTCCGCGGGTTGCTGCTCGAGGGACTCGTCCATGGCAGAACTACAGCATACTGGATTGGATGGAGGAACGCATGTTGATCCGATCGCTCTTCTTGGCCCTTTCGGCCGCCGTTCTGGCGGCCCAGCCGCTCCCCGTGCGCGGCATTCACCTGAGCGCTCCCAAGGCCGATGAAATCCCGCTGGCGGTCAAGTTCATCCGCGAAGCTCTCCCCAAGGAGGGCGTCAACCTGCTGGTGTTGGAGTTCAACTACCACTACAAGTTCACCCGCCGGCCCGAGGTGGCCGAACCCGACAGCCTCTCGCGCGACGACGTGCGCCAGCTTGTCGAGGCCTGCCGCGCCGCCGGCGTGCGCCTGGTGCCGCAGATCAACCTGCTGGGGCACCAGTCGTGGTCCAAGACCACGGCCGCGCTGCTGCGCGCCCATCCCGAGTTCGACGAGACGCCGGGCCTGTATCCCAACAACGAGGGCATTTACTGCCGCAGTTACTGCCCGCTGCATCCCAAGGTGCACGAGGTGGTGTTCGATCTCATCGACGAGATCGTGGAGGCGTGCGAAGCCGACGCGCTTCACATCGGCATGGACGAAGTGTTCCTGCTGGGCGAGGACGCCTGCCCGCGCTGCCAGGGCAAGAGCAAGGCGGACCTGCTCGCGCACGAGATTCGAACCGTCCACGCGCACCTGGCCGAATCGAAGCGCACGCTATGGATGTGGGGCGACCGCTTCCTGGACGCCGAGACCACCGGGATCGGCAAGTGGGAAGCCAGCGCCAACGACACCGCCGGCGCGCTGCGCCAGATCCCCAAGGACATCGTGATCTGCGACTGGCACTACGAAGCAGCCCACCCCACCGGCCCCTATTTCGCCCTCGAAGGGTTTCCCGTGCTGGCCTCGCCCTGGCGCAAGCCCTCGGTAGCGGTGCGCCAACTGGACCTGATCCGCGCCACGCGGCTCAGCGCCAGCCCCAAGGTAGCCGAGCGGATGCAAGGCGTCCTGCAAACCACCTGGTGCGGCTTCGCCCGCTTCGCCAAAGGCTACTTCGGCCAGGAAACCACCGACACCCGCGTAATGGAATCAGTAAACTGCTTCCGCGAACTGTTCCGCGAACTACGCCGAAGCAACTAAGCCGCGCCGACCACGGAAGCGGCCTGCCTCCAATAGCCGGCGGCGTTCTCGTACTGCCGCTCCGCGCAGGCAAGAAGGCTGCCAGAGTATCCTGACACGACGTCACTTCTCCGGAACGGCGTCTTCGCGCTCCCGTGGACTGCTCGTGTGTTGCCACCATTCTGCGCTACACTCCTTTCGTGCCGATTGAGCATTCACTCATTGGGGCGTTCGTCAGGCGCGGCAAACGCGACCGTTACCGGGAGATTCTCTCCGACCCAAGTCTGCGCCATAAGTTCACACACCAACTCGCGCACTTCACGGACTTTGATCCCAAGTACCGGCTGCCCATCCCCAGCGACAGACTTTTCGTCGACAACATCGCCCTCGAGTTGCGGAAACGGCACTCTCCGAACACCGTCTACGCCATCTCTGAAGATCCCGCGCTCGACCAGAAGGAACTGCCGCTCGTTGAGGCTCTGAAGCAGGTCGTCGGACGCGGCATGGGCACCGTCCTATCCTGCATTCCCAGACGCCTCGCCTTTGTCGAGACAGAGGACGAGCGCTTCATCCTCGAGCGTCATGATCCGCTCGAAAGATGCGAATACGTCCGCTTCGTCGTCGGGCACAAGGACGAGGATAGTCATGTTGAGCAGGGGATCTTCCACGCAGCAGCGCAGGCCTTGGAACGGCAGAACATCACGGGGCCCGACGCCGATGAACTAAACGGATTGCGAGCGTGGTTCAGTGAGAGCCTGAAAAGGCCAACCTCCTTCGGACGTGACAAGCTTCGCCTGGGCATCTGTTGGTTCAAGACCGGTGCCACCGAGCACATCTCCCGCATCTGGGAGATGGCCAACATCCTCGAACGCAACGGCATCTATGTGAAGAAGATCAGAACAGACAGACCCGGCTACGTGACCTACGAAGACGAATGGCAACTGGTAGCCGAACCCTTCCGCAGAGGCACAATGCCGAGGAGGTAAGGAACCCCGGGAACGGCCGCGCCCTGAAGCTGACTCTTCGCGGAGACGGGAAGATTGGAAGTTGAGTGCGGCTTCGGACGCTTCGCCAGAGGCTACTTCGGGCAGGAGACCACCGACACCCGCGTAATGGAATCGGTCAACTGCTTCCGCGAGCTGTTCCGCGAACTGCGCCGGAGTGACTAAGCCGCGCCGGCCACGGAAGCGGGCGGGGCGCCCCCGCGGCCCACGCCCCCACTAAAAAACAAAACCCCCAGTAACCCCCCAACCCGCAGGCGGCAGCTTGCGCCAAGCGGGTTGCCGGTTTACGATTGTGCAAGGTGTTTGCTTCGCCTTACCTGCGCGGGCTTCTTGCTGTTCTGGCGATTGCGGTCCTTCTGGTTGCCGCGATCGGGCCGGGTTCGGGGCTGCACTTTGCCCTCCTCGTCCCCCTTGCGATCCTTGCGGTCACTGTTTTGTATGCCGCCGCGTTTCGTGAGGGGACCGAGCCCGACGCACAGCCGCTTGCCTTTCTCTGCCTCGTTGTCTCTCGAGCTCCTCCGGTAGCCTGACGTTCTCCCGCTCACCGGCTCGGCTATCTGCATTCGACTACTGGAGGAAGATCATGTCTACTGTCAATAGCACTTCTCGTCTGGGAGGCGTTCGAACCGTTGTTCTTGGCTCTCTCGCGTTCGTTTTCGCCGTGACGGCGCTGAACTGGATGGCGAAATCCGTGCTCGCGGGAATCGTCGCCTCGGGCCTGCGGGCGCGTGTCACCGTCGAACTGACCGCCGCCGTGATCGCGGAGGTGGGCCTACTCCTGCTGGTGATCGCAATCCTGCGCAGGCAAGGCCTCTCGCTTCGCTCACTCGGTTTGCGGTGGAGCGCACCGGCGGCCGGCTGGCTCTCGGCGGCGCTACTGGCCGTGCTGTTCATCGGCTTCAATCTCGCGCTGCCGTTGCGAGGCTGCAAGAGCCTCACCGAAGTCAGCGTCTTCCACATCTACAACGCCGTCGTCGCCGGAGTGGCCGCCGGCTTCGTGGAGGAGACGCTGTTTCGCGGATTCCTCATGAACGAACTCCGGCGTTCCGGCTTCTCAACGGCGGCACAGGTTATTCTGTCGTCGGTCTCCTACGGCGCCGTGCATGCGGCGTGGGGCCTGACGTCGGGCGCGTTCACGCTCGAACTTGTCGGGGGCGCGGTGATCGGCACCACCGTGTTCGGTTTCTGCTGTGCGGCGGTCTATCTGCTCAGCCGCCGCAACCTTCTGCCGGTGATTCTCGGCCACGGCCTCATCGATTTCGTCATTGAGCCCTGGCTTTTCATGCTGGCGGTCAGCATGACCCAGCACTGACGGGTCGGCCAGGGGCTCAGCCGAGGACGGTCACTCTCGGCTGGCCTCCGGCGAGGCTCTTCAGCCTGCGGTCGAAGGTGACCAGAACGGCGTTGTTGACCGCCGCGAGCCGCAGCAGGTACGCGTCCGCCACCTGCTGATGGCCGAGCAGCCCGGAAAACGCATCCCGCCAGTCCTCAGCAGCACATTCACGTCCAGCAGCAGCAGGTCAGAAGATGTCTTCTTCCTCGATCACACGCTGTATCCGCGAAGCGGCGATCAACGGCGCGTCCGCGGGAAGGTCGAACACCGGAAGACGGCGCGCAGCCCGGCGCGCCCGTTTATCCGGCGGCTTCAGCCCCCGGCGGGCGAGCGTCGAAAGCACCTTTCCGAGGCGCTCGCCCGATGTGCGGGAGATGTGCGCGGCCGCCTCGTAGATGTCATCATCCAGCGTGACCGTCGTTCTCACAATCCTTAGCCTGATACACCGATACGCTGATGGCAAGCGGCCGCGGCGAGCCGGGGCGTCCCGATCAGCGCCGCACCGCGAGAATCCGTACTGGCCCTT
>CAYOTD010000465.1:0-4627 GCA_964406685.1 uncultured Solibacteraceae bacterium
GGGATTGCCGGGATGCCTGCCGATCAGGTCCTCGAAGATCTGGATGGCGTTATCGCTGAGGTTCTTCTTGATATAGATCCAGCCGAGCGTATCGGCGACGTTCGGGTCGTTCGGCAGCTTCTGCTTGGCGCGCTGGGCGTAGGTGAGCGCCTGGTCGAGGTCCGTGCCGGATTCCACCAGCAGGAAGGCCAGATTGTTCAGAGCGATCGGGTTGTCGGGCTGAAGCTTCAACACCTGCTCGTAGATGGGCCGCGCCTCCTGCGACCGGCCTGTGGCCTCCATCAGCAGCGCCAGTTGCACGTGCGGGACCGGGTCGCTGGGGTTCAGGTCCCGAGCCTTGTGGTAGCACTCCACGGCGGCCTTGATGTTGCCCGACCGCCGGTAGGTTTCGCCGAGCCGCACGTAGATGTCGTCCCGCTTGGGAGACTTCTCGAGCAGGAGTTTGTAGTTACCGATGGCGAGATCGTACTGGCGGGCCCGAACCGCCGTGTTGGCCAGGTAGAGGCGCAACTCGCTCTTCTCGGGATGGGCCTTCAGTTCGTCATCCAGCAGTTTGATCGCGACCTCAAAATGCCCTTGCGCGACCTGCACCTCCACCAGCCCGAGCAGGCCGCGGGGGTCGGGCGGCGTCATCTGGTTCAGTCTGCGGAAGGTGTCTTCCGCCGGCTTGTACTGCTTGTCGGTGAAGTCGAGCATGGCCATCTGGAACTGCGCGTCGCGCGAGTTCGGCTGGGCTCTGAGGGTCTCCAGGAGCTCGTCGCGGGCCCGGGTCTTGTCACCCATGCCGATCATCGCGCTGGACCGGATCAGCTTCGCCGCAACGCTGGTGGGATCGATTTCCAGGATCTCGGACGCTCCCTTTACGGCCCGCGAAAAATCGCCCTTGCTCAGGTCGAGCTGGGCCACGGCCAGGCGCGGGGGAACGTAGTCCGGCCGCAACCGGATCGCCTCCTGGAACTGAAGCCGGGCTTGTTCGGCGTCGCCCTTGGCCAGATTCGCGCGGCCCAGTTCGAAGCGCAGCACGGCGTTCTCCGGCATGCGCCGGATGACGCTTTGCAGATCGTTGATCGCGGCCTGAACCTGGTCCTTACCGCCGGTCTGCAAACGTAGGGCGGCCCGCATGGCGAGGGCTTCGTTGTCGGTGGGATTGTCCTTGAGCACGGTATCGAGCAACTGGCTGGCCTCCGCCTTCTTGTTGCTGTATACCAGCGCCTCGGCGATCTTCTTCCGGTAACCGGCGCGATCTCTGGGAACGGACTTCTCGCCCTGCTGGTAGTTGAAGATCGCCTGGTCGTACTCGCGGACGCGGAAATAGAAATCGCCGACGGCCGCGTACCCCTGCGGAAAATCCGCCGGGTTGGAGGTGAGTTTCTCCAGCGTCTTGACCATCTCGGTCGGCTGTTTCTGGGCGTAGTAGTGGCCGGCAAGCTGGAGCAGGAACAGGCCCGATTTCGGATTGTCCCGGACCTTCTCCTTCAATAGCGCCTCGGCCTCCCCGACGCGGTTCCTCGACATGTAGTAGCCGTGCAGCACGTCGTACATCGGCCCGAACGCCTTGTCCTTCTCGATCATCGCCTTGGCGAGCTTCTCCGCCTCCTCGGGCTTGCCGTCGGCGAAGTAGACCTGGACCAGGGGAAGAGTCACCTCCCGCGTCAGGGGTTTCGCCTGATTGGCGGCCAGCAGGCTGTCGATGGCCTCCTTTGGCTTCCGCTCGGCCATGTACTGCAAGCCGCGGATTCGCAGCCCGTCGAAGGACTTGGGGTCGGCCTTGAGCAGCGCGTCCGCGATCTCCCGCACTTCAGCCAGGACACTGGGAGGGTGGCGCCGGTCCGAGGAGTAGGCCAATAGGTAGAAGTCGGCCAGCTTGGAGTGGGCGTCCGTGTTCTTCGGATCCAGTTCCATGCTCCGCCGGAAGGCTCTCACCGCCTCGGCGAACCTCTGCATGCGCATCTCGGCCAGGCCCAGACGGTAGTACGCTTCTCCGAAGCGCAGATCCTTCTGGATCGCGCGGCGGTACATGATCGAGGCTTCCTTGTACTTCGCGTTCTTGAAGTACTTGTTGCCTGTCTCGAGGTACCTCCGCTTGGCGGCCTCCGGGCTGAATCCGCAGCCGGCAGCCATCAACAGAATCAACGGTACAATAACGACCGGACGTGACCGCATGGGACACACCTCTCTCATTCTCTTTCCGAGATCATTTCATCATAATCCGATCCCCGCCGCATCCGGGAGTTCGATGATAAGGTCGTAGGATGAACGGGATTGTTCCGTTGGCGGTTCTCCATGAGCTGTTCGACCAGAACTACTGGGCTCGGGACCGCCAGTTGCAGGCTTGCACCGCCCTCAGTGAGGAGCAGTTCGCGCGCCCCCTGGGCGGCAGCTTCCCTTCCTTGCGGGAAACCCTGGCACACCTACTCCTGGCGGAGTGGCTGTGGCTGGAGCGCTGGGAGGGGCGGTCGCCGAAGGCTCTGCCGTCGGTCCAGGATTTCCCCACTCTCACCATCATCACGGAACGCTGGCGCGAAGTGGAGCGGGAGATGCGGCGGTACCTGGCCGGGTTGAACGAGGAGGCGCTGGCGACCACGGCAACCTACGTCAGCACGCGGGGGAACTCCTGGGCCTATCCCCGGTGGCGCATGATCCTGCACCTGCTCCACCACCAGACCTATCACCGGGGCCAGGTGACCAACATGCTGCGGCAGTTGGGAGTGCAGCCGCCCAAGGTCGATTTCCTCGACGGGCTGGACGCGAAGTTCCGCTCCTGAGTGCCGCTCACCGCTCCAGCACGACGACCTCGTACTCTTCCAGAGTCGGCACAACGAAATTCCACCTGCCGTCGCGGTCCTTCGCCAGGTTCAGCGGGCGCGGCGAGACGAGGGTCCGCACGCTGTGGAACTCGCCAGTGGCCTGAAGCGCGACGCGCACCCCGGTGAGGGGTACCACGCGCTGGATGGGCCGGGTCATCTCGCCGGTCGAGTTGACCAGGTGCAGCAGGAGGCGGCGGCCGTTGTCCTGCGAGCGCAGCACGACCTCCACCGAGCCCGCCTTGTCGAGGGTCACCGGCGAGGGTGCAAGCTGACCCAGCGAGTTGGCCACCAGGCGGAAGAACTCGCCCAGGTGGAACTTGTCGATGCCGGCGCCGAGGTCGCCCGCGAAATAGATCGACGTGCCCATGCCGAAACGGTTCACCACCAGGGCCGGATCGCCCGACAGGGCCGGGATTCCGTCGTAAACGCCCTTGAGCTGCTTGTAGAACTCCAGGAGCGGCCGCCCGTCCCGGGACTTCACCTGCAAATGGTACGGCGGGGCGGGCAGCAGCTCCCGCGTCAGCCCTTCGAGCAGGGGCGCTTTGTCCAGCGGCTTCATGAAGTCCCACCGCTTGGGGCCGGCGACCGCGCCTCCGCCGGAGACGCCGAAGACATCGGCCAAGGCGAAGTCCGGACGGCGGTTTCCGACGTCGTCATACAGCGAGGTCTCAAAGGTGGAGAGCAGGTTGCCGCCACCGCGTACGTACTCGCGCAGCGCAGCGGCCGTCTTGTCTCCGACGCAGGCGACGTTGGGCAGGACCACGGCCTGGTAGCGGCTGAGACCGGCGCTGTCCAGGGTCACATCGTCGATCACGTCGAACGGCGTGCGCGAGCGCAGGATGGCGTCGGCAAAGCCCGCGAATTCCGCGCCCAGGTTGCCGATCTCGCGCCGCTCGGGCACGCGTTCGAGTTCGAGCAACTGGGCGTCCGAGCCGGCGTAGAAATTCGCCGTGGTGTCGGACCACACCAGCGCCACCTTCGCTTCCGAGCGCGTGCCCTGGTAGTAGGCGGCGTTACGCTGCAAGAAGTGGTTCATTTCCGTGACGGCACCCATCTCCGGCTGGTCGAACTCGAACGGCCACATGCCGAACCAGACTCCGGCGGCGTTGGCGATGGTGCCGGCGTAGAGCAGCCGCAACTCGGGCGGCGGCAGCAGCGAGAAGGTCCACGGCTTGTGTCCGGCGGCGGAGAAGATGATGCGCGGCTTGCCGCCGGCCTGGCTCTCCAGCAGGCGCGCCGTCACGCCCGGCTTCCAGATGGGCACGCGCGTCAGGTCGCCGCCGATGAAGCCGCCTTCGCTGCCCAGCAGATCCTGTTCGCGGATGAGGACGCGGTTCAGGCGCGCCGTGGCCCAGTTGCCGCCCCGCTCGCCGCCGTTCATGTAGAACGCGATCTCGGGGTTGGCGGCCTTGAGAATGGCGCGCGAGTCGCGCAGGAAATCCGCCAGGCTGGCGGCCTGGAACTCGAGCAGGTCGCGCGCGCCGGCCCCTTTGCGTTGCTTCTTGGAGGGCAGCGCGGCGCCCTGGTGTTGCTTGGCGTACTTCTCCCGGCAGTAACGGCAGTAGCAGGTCTCGGGGAAGAAGATGGGCCCGTCGTAGAAGATGCCGTCGATGGGATAGGCGGCCAGATCGCGCAGCACCTCAAAGACCCACTCGCGCCAGGGGCTGTTGACGCAGAAGTCGGTGCCCGTCACGTAGACCCCGTCCAGCGGCGTGCCGTTCTCGCGGACTTGCAGCCAGTCGCGGTGCTGCTCGCCGAACTCCCGCGTGTACCAGTGCACGTTGAAGTAGATCAGCACGCGGATGCCGCGCTGGTGCGCC
>CAYOTD010000466.1:0-4627 GCA_964406685.1 uncultured Solibacteraceae bacterium
GCCGCGCTGCGCAACATCAAGACGCCGTCGAAGGTCGCCAAGCTGGTCATGGAGCAGACCGACCACATCATGCTGGTGGGCGAAGGCGCGCTGCGGTTCGCGCGGGCCTTCGGTTTCAAGGAAGACAACCTGCTGACGGAGAAGGCGCGCCTGGCCTGGCTGGTCTGGAAGCAGTCGTTGCGCGACGCGGCGGGCGACAACAACTGGACTGACGGGGTCGACGCCCCTCCGCGCAAGAAGACCACCTTGGATTTGCGCCGCCAGTTCCCGTGGGCCGGCGACGAGACTCTGGCGTGGGCCTGGGAGATGGCGGTGCGCCCGCCGACGGGAACCATCAACTGCCTGGCGTTGAACGGCAAAGGCGAGATGTCGGGGGTAACCACCACCAGCGGCCTGGCGTGGAAAATCCCCGGGCGGGTGGGCGATTCCCCCATCATCGGCGCCGGGCTCTATGTGGATCAGGACGTGGGCGCGGGCGGCTCCACCGGCCGGGGCGAGGAGAACATCCGCGTCTGCGGCGCGCACACCATTGTCGAGAACATGCGCCACGGCATGCCTCCCAAGGAAGCCTGCCTGGACGTGCTGAAGCGCATCGCGCGCAACTTCGACAACGACCGCGAGCGCCTGCGGAGGTTCGGCATCAACTTCTACGCGCTGCGTAAGGACGGCGCCTACGCCGGCGCCTCACTGTGGAGCGGGCGCATGCGCAACGGCCGCGTGACCCCGCCGCGCTTCGCCATCAACGACGGCAGCCAGAGCCGCCTGGAAGAGTGCGCCTATCTGCTGGAGTGGAAGTAGGGGCGGGTTGACGGCTCAGGCCGTTCGGGCCGGGCGGCCTCGTTTGGCGGACGCACCCTGCCGGCGGCGGGTCGGGTGCGCAGCCGCTTCCGCCGTGTCTATCAAGAGCCGCAACGCGCGGTTGACCGACTCGGCATCCTGGAATACGCGCGCGAGGTCCGGCTCGATCAAGACGAGATTGGTCCCGGCAATCGCCTGCCGGTAGTACTTCCCGCGGACGCCCCCCTTGAGTTGGGAGAGGTCGTATTCAGGACGCAGATCGTCACCCAGTTTCTTAGCCGATGCCTTCTTCATATTGCTTACGCTCTCTCCCGGTCGCTTTCCGCGCGCTGATAATTCGCAGGTGGTCTCCGCGCTGGCAGTGCGATACCAAGACTACCCGACGACCGGTGGTGCAGCCAATCGTGATCTCCCGTTCTTCTCCACCTGAGTGATCCGGATCGGGAAAGGTCAAGGCCAGTGGATCCAGAAAGACCGTCGCCGCCTCGTCAAAGGATACACCATGCTTCCGCAGGTTGGTCCTGGCCTTCGCCGAGTGCCACTCATAGACCACAGGCTCAGTCTACCGCCTCTGACCGCGCGGCACGCCAGACCGACTCGACGGCATCGGACCGGCGCTTCGCTCACAGCCCATACCGCTGCAAGCGCCGGTAGAGGGCGGAGCGGCTCAGGCCGAGGGCGTCGGCGGCGTGGCTGACGTTGCCGCCGTAGCGCTGGAGCGCCTTCTTGATCAGGAAGCACTCGACGTCTTCCAGGCTCATGTCCTCGATGCGCGCCGAACCCTCGCGCGCCGGGCGCAGCGCCAGGTCCGAGGCCGCCACCTGCTCGCCGCGCGACATCAGCGCCGCGCGCTCGATCACGTGGTTCAGCTCGCGCACGTTGCCCTGCCAGGAGTGCTCCAGCAGGGCCTGCATGGCGGCCGGCTCGAAGCCCGACAGCGACTTGCGGTAGCGGCGGGCGTGCTGGCGCAGGAAGTGGGCCGCCAGCAGCGGGATGTCTTCGCGCCTCTCGCGCAGCGGCGGCAGGTGGATCTCGATGGTGTTAATGCGGAACAGCAGGTCCTCGCGGAAGCGGCCCGCGGCCACTTCGGCGTTCAGATCCGCGTTGGTGGCCGAGATCAGGCGCGCGTCCACGCGGCGGGTCCGGGACGAGCCAACCCGCTCCATCTCGCCGGTCTCGAGCACGCGCAGCAGCTTGGCTTGCAGGTTCAGCGGGACGTTGGCGATCTCGTCCAGAAACAGCGTGCCGGTGTCGGCCAGCTCGAACCGGCCCACGCGGTCGGCGCGGGCGTCGGTGAAAGCGCCCTTCACGTGCCCGAACAGCTCGCTTTCAAACAGCGTCTCGGCCAACCCGCCGGCGTTCACCGTGACCATCGGCTTGGCCGAGCGCGGGCTGACGGCGTGGAGCGTGCGGGCGACCACATCCTTGCCGGTGCCCGGCTCGCCCGTCACCAGCACGTTGGCGTCGCTGGGACCGACGCGCTCGATCAGCTCCAGGACCCCGCGCATCGACGGCGCTTCGGCGATCATCGCCGGCAGGCCCTCGGCGCGCAGCAGGCGGTTCTCGTCCTCCAGCCGCTGGCTGCGGCGCAGGGCGTTGGCCAGTTCAACCTGCGTGCCGAGGATGGAAAGCAGCCGCGGGTTATCCCAGGGCTTCTGAATGAAGTCGCGCGCCCCGCGCCGCATTGCTTCCACCGCCACGTCCACGCTGCCCCAGGCGGTCATCACCACCACCGGCAGCAGGCTGTCCATGGAGCGGATGCGCGATAGCAGGTCGAGCCCCTCCTGCCCGGAGGTGGTGTCGCGGGTGTAGTTGAGGTCGATCAGCACGACGTCGAAGTCGCGGGCCTCGAGGGCGGCCACAACGGCTCGCGGCGAGGCGGCGGCCTCGAGCTGGTAGCCCTCGCCCTTCAGCAGCAGTCGCAGCGCCTCCAGCACGTCGGCCTGATCGTCGGCGATCAGGATGCGGCGCGGCGTGTTCGTCTTCGTCATCGCGCGGAAGACCTGATTATGGCAGAAACGCTACTCGTGGCGTAGGGCGGCCATCGGGTCCGTGCGCGCGGCCCGCAGGGCCGGCGCCAGGTTGGCCGCCGCCACCACGGCCAAAAGGAACAGCGGCGCGGCCACGTAGGTCAGCGGGTCGATCGGGTCGATCCCATAGAGCATTCCCGACATCGCCCGGGCGAAGGAATAGGCCACCGCCATTCCGCTCATCACACCCGCCAGCCCCAGCAGGAGCCCGTGACCGACCACCAACCGCAGGATCTCGCCGTGGCCCGCGCCCAACGCCATCCGCAGCCCGATCTCGCGCGTTCGCCGCGCCACGGCGTAGGCGGAGACGCCGTAGATGCCGATGGCGGCCAGAGCCAGGGCCAACCCGCAGAACACGCCGAACAGAACCGTGGTCAGCCGCATCTGCCACATCGAGTCCCGGACGATGTCGCTCAGTGTCTCGATGTTGTACACCGGCTGGGCGGGATCGAGCGCCGCCACCTCGCGGCGCGCCGCCTGGGCCAGGACCAGCGGGTCCGCCCCCGTCCGGATCACGGCCGACATCGACCCGGTGGGTGCCTGATAGTAGCAGCGGTACAACTCCGGCATGACCTCGCGTTGCAGTTCCAGTTGATGAACGTCCCGGACCACGCCGACCACCACCAGCGGCGGCGTTTCCGCCCCCTCTCCTTCCAGATGAAGCCGCTGGCCAAGCGCGCTCCCCTCGGGCCAGTAACGCCGCGCCAACGTTTCGTTCACCAACGCCACCCGGGGGGCGTTCTCGTCGTCCTGAGGGGTGAACAGCCGCCCGGCGGCCAGCCCGATGCCCATCGCTTCGAAGTAGGACGGCGTCACCACCTGGTTGCTGGCCGACGGCATTTCCTCCGGAGTTACCGGCCTGCCGTCGACCGTGAAGCGCAACATGCTCCACGAACCGCTGAGCGGGACGTAGTTCGTCGCACCCACGGCCACGGCGGACGGCAGCGTCCGCAGCCGTTCGGTCAACTGGCGGAAGAAAGCGCGCTGCTGGGCCGGCTGCGAGTAACGGGATGCGGCCAGCGACACGCGGAACACCAAAGCGTTCTCTGAGCGGTAGCCCGGATCTACCCGCTGCAAGTTCCCGAAGCTTCGCAACAGCAGGCCGGCGCCGATGGTCAAAGTCACCGCGAGGGCGACCTCGGTAACCACCAGGAACGCCCGCAGTCTGCGGGAGTGAGCGCCTTCACCACCCCCGCGCCCGCCCTCCTTCAATGCCTCGTGCTGGTCCCGCGCAAAGGCGCGAGCCAGCGGCGCCAGCCCGAAAACCACACCGGCGCCCGCCGAGATCGCGACCGTAAACCCGACCGCACGCCACTGGATACCGACGCGGTCCAGCCCGGGAATGGGCAGATTGAGGCTTGGGATCAGCGCCACCAGCGGCTTGATCCCCACCCATGCCAGCACCAGGCCGGCCGCTCCGCCGGCCAAACCGAGGACGATGTTCTCGGTCAGCAACTGCCGGAACAAGCGGCCCCTCCCCGCGCCCAACGCAACGCGAACGGCAAACTCCCGCCGGCGCCCGGTGGCGCGAACCAGCAGCAGGTTGGCAACGTTGACGCAGGCGATCAGGACCACAAAGCCCACTGCCGACATCAGAGAGATCAGTCCCAGGCGGAAATCGGCGATGAAGAACTCGCGCAGGGGCATAACATTGACGCGCCAGCCCCGGTTGCTCGCCGGGTAGGCCTGTTCCAGGCGGCGGGCGATGACCTCCATCTCCCCGCGCGCCTGTTCGACGGCGACCCCGGGCCTCAACCGCGCCACCACGCGCAGGTAGCGCGACCGCGCGCCACGTTCAG
>CAYOTD010000467.1:0-4616 GCA_964406685.1 uncultured Solibacteraceae bacterium
TGTTGAGTTCGAGGTTGCGCTTGCCGACGATGTTGGCGGTCTCGACGGCGTTCTGGAGCGCCTGGGACGCGATCTGGTTCAGCCGCGTCTGCTCGGTGAGAGCCTGGCGCGCGGCCTGGATGTCCAGGTCCTGGTAGACGTCGTAGGTGCGCTTGATGTTGGCGAACGTCACGCGCTGATTCTCGTTGTGCGTTGCGCTGCCGGTGGCGTTGGCGTTCTTGAAGGACTCGTCCGCCCCGGTCTCGAACTCGCGTTCGGCCTGGTTCGGAGTGGCTACATCGGGCATAGTCGTTTGCTCCTTGTCGATTGAGTGAAGTGAAACTGCTGGTCAGGACGCCTTGCGGCTCCCGTAGAACGGCGCCGGACCGTGGTGCCGGATCCGGCGGGAATCGCGAAGCCTGGGGTTGTCGACCTGTTCGACAGCCACGCCGCGCGCGGCCGCGACTGCGGCCATCTGCTCTCCCGTCTCGGCGAGGACAGGTTCCACGCCGGCGAGGTTGGCCATCCGGCGCAGGACCACATCGCAGTACGCAGGGCTGATCTCGATGCCGTACCCGACGCGGTTGAGCACCTGCGCTGCGGCGATGGTAGTGCCGCTGCCGAGGAATGGATCGAAAACGACGTCGCCGGGGTCGGAGAACGCCTTAACGAAGAACTCGACCAGCGCGCGAGGGAAGGGAGCCGAGTGCGAGCCTTGACTGCTCTCGGACTTCACCTCGACGACGTTGCTCGGCCGCGCCACGCCAGTGAACCGCCCGTCTTCATCGGCTGCGCCCATCTGCCCCGCCGCCGATCCGCGCGCCCCGGTTCCGAGAAGGCCGCTGCCTGAGGTTGACTTTGGGTTATTGGGCGAGTAGTCGAAGCAGTCCTCCGAGGCGTGTCCGACCGCCTTCGGTCGGAATTTGATCTCCGGCTGGCGGCAGAAGTGGAAGACCGGCTCCCAGGCGTTCTTGAATCGATTGCCCCAGCCGCCCGGCACGCCGTTGTCGGTCTTGCGCCAGCAGAATTCGTCGACGAATCGCCAGCCCCACTGCCGCCGGTGCGCGATGACGAGGTCCTTCACGTACAGATTGCGCTCGCCATCGTCTGCATGCTCCTTGATGTTCAGGAGGTAGGAGCCGTCGGCGGCCAAAATGGCGGCGATGTTGGCCGCCACGTCGCGGAACCATTCGCTGTACTCCTCCGGGGGCACCGGCTTGAAGCCGCTCTGCGGGTCATACTCGCGTTGCGTCGCGTAGGGCGGCGACGTGATCGCCATGTTCGCCTTCTTCCCCTCAAACAGCCGGGCGACGACCGCCGAATCGCGGCAGTCACCGCAGATCAGGCGATGCTTTCGGATAAGCCAGACATCTCCAGACCGCGTGACGGGCTCGACCGGAGCCTCGGGGATCTCTTCGTCGGCATCCGGCGCGGCCTCGGGCTGAGTCTCGGCGGCCAGGAGCGCCTCCAGTTCGCCGTCCGAGAACCCCACCAGCGCCAGGTCCAGTCCCTCACGCTCGAGTTCCCGCAGTTCGGCGGCGAGCGCGGCCTCATCCCAACCGGCGTTCTCGGCCAGGCGGTTGTCGGCGATGACGTACGCCCGCCGCTGGGTCTCGCTGAGGTGATCCAGCACCACCACCGGGACCTCCGCGAGACCCAACTTGCGGGCCGCCAGCAACCGCCCGTGGCCGGCGACGATCCCGGCGCAGGAGTCAACCAGGATCGGAGCGTTGAAACCGAACTCGGCGATGGATGCGGCGATCTGAGCCACCTGCTCGGGCGAGTGGGTCCGCGCGTTGCGCGCGTACGGAACAAGGCGGCCAGTCGGCCAGATCTCGATTCGCCGGGCAAGCGCCGGGGTGATGCCGGTTGCGGTCATGAAGGTGTGGAGCCGAAGGCCGGAGTCGAACCGGCAACCTGGCGATTACGGGTCGTCTGCTCTCCCTGTTGAGCTACTTCGGCGTGCGCGCGCGGGAAAAGTTGCACGTGCAACTTTTCGCCTGGGTGACCACCTCTTTTTTCGCGTGACGCTGGCGACATCGTGCAATCGGGCAACGCGCCGGAGTTTTTCGTCGGGAAGGACCCAAGAGTTTCGACCTCGGGCGGCGGGCAGGCGTCGGCGGCGTCGCCCGTCGCCCCACACGCCTGACAGCGGAACCTCTCGCCGGCATCGTGATAGCCCGTCTGCGAGCAGATGCCGAAGTCGAACTCCTCGATGCTGATGTAGTCGCTACCGCATTCGGGACACATACGAAACCTCATGCCGCCGACAGGCAGTCCAGCAGCACGCGCAGGAAGATCGGTCGGACGTCATCCGGCGCCAGGTTGTGCTCGTCCGCGTGGCACTCGCCCAGTGGGCGCAGGCGGAAGCAACGGTGGCCGTCGCCGAGCCGCTGACGCAGGCAGTACTTCGTGCCGCGGTAATCGGAGAGGGACGACGGCTCGGGTTCGCCCGGCATGTGCCGGAGGATGGCGCGTGCGATCCGCCCCTTGGGATGCTTCACGACCCGTGAAACGCGGTCGAGGCCGATCAGGCGATCAAGACGCTTTGCGTCGATCCACTGAAGGAGTTGGCCGTCGTAAGAGTAGAGTGGGATCTCTCGTTCCATGCGCGCACACGACCACTGAGGGAGATGCGGGATGGAGTTTTTCCGGACGGTCCCGGCAGTCCGCTATGGATGGGCGCGTTGTCGCGCCCAAGAGGATTCTCTCACGAAGAGAGATTATTGTCAATCGCGAAATCGCGATTGGCTGGGTCACACACGCGGCGCCTCAGTTCAGGAGGTCGTCCTTCGGATTCCAGGGAATCAGCTCCGCCCGGCCTTCCTCGATCTCGCGCGCGCTCTCCTGCAATTCGGCGCCTTGCCGGTCGCGGTCCTCGGGGCTGCCATAGAAGCTGATTTCCCAATAGATCTCGCCAAGGACATCGAGAAGGGTGAACGTGCAGGGCGCCTCGCCAAGCCTCTTGTGGTCCTTGCGGATCTCCATCTCCGGACGCAATCGCACCGGAAGATGGACAAGCTGGTTGACGGGTGTGAAGTCGATGCCGTAGTGCGTCGCGCCATGCTCATCGGGATCACCGATCCCGGAAACGTCAATGGTCTCCTGGGCCTCGTGCTCGTCCCATTCGAAGTATTTCGTGATCTCGATGTAGGACAGATCCGATGTTGCGGTCGCCGGTTTGCGTGCCTCAGCATGAAAGGCGTCCAGGTCGCACCAGGACCACTGCTCAAGGAATCTCAAAAGGTCTGGGTCTTGCTCCACCGCGCGGAAGATGTCCGCGAGCGTCACGTCGGCGTCGATGTGGCAGGCGCAACGGAGCACGTGGAGCCCGGATCGGATCTCCTCCTCGACGTACTGACGGACGTCGCTGTTCCATTTCAGCGCCTGGATGCCGCCCTTAGTGATGTGAACTTTGTCGGCCATTGCTATTTCTTCCCGGCGTAGGATGCCGAAGCCATCTTCATTCCGCCAACTCGTCCGGCTCTAATTCGTTCACGAAGGATCCTGCCTCCCCCACAGCAGACCAGACGGCAGTCGCCGTTCACTCCGCGGACTCGACGCTCAGGATTTCCGCGACCTGGGCACGCAGGACTGGCGCGTGGTCAACAGCGGTTTGCCAGACAAGCGGCCAATAGATGCCAAAGTACTCGTGAACCAGAATGTTCCGTAGCCCCACGATGTCGGGCCACGGCACTGAGTTGTGCCGCGCCGTGAGTTCAGGGCTCAGCCGCGCAACGGCTTCCCCGATGATCGTCAGCTTTTGGGCGACGGCGTAGCACAGCGTCTCGTCGGCCAGGAATTCAGCCTCCGTGCGGCCGCTGATCGCCTTCGCAATCCAGTCCAGCGCTTCCAGAATGTCGGTCAGCCGTTGTTCGTCACGCCGCATAGATCAACCGTGCCTCGGCCAGCACGCCGGGCCGGATGAGCGGCTTCAACGCCGGCTTGACGGCGATATCCACGCGGCGACCGAGCAGGGCCGTGAACTCACGCATCATCGCCGAGACGCCCAACAGTCCGGGGCGCGCGCCGGGCAGGAAGTCGACGAGGAGGTCGATGTCGCTGTCCGGTCGCATCTCTCCGCGCGCAGCCGAACCGAACAGGGACAACTCCCTGACCTGGTGGCGGCGGCAGATGTCGGCGATCTCGGTCTCGGGCAGCTCGATGCCGGCAGCGATGGTCATAAAACTCGACTCTCCTGACCCATTATCCGTCAGTGCGCAAGAGGAAGTAACGCCGGCTTGGCAGGACGAGACGCCATTCACCGATGATCCTCATGTATAGGAAACCGAAAATGTCTTCGTGCTGAGCGAAATCACAAAACACGCATGACATGGCCATCATGACCACCCGGACGGCGGGGAAGGGCAGGCGGACGAGCGAGGCCTGGAGACCAAAATTGGACTCCAAACCGCCACCAAACGGACTCCGCGGAGAGGTTGGGGAGGAGGGAAGGTCTGTAACTCTTTGAGTTCTTTGGTCGGGCCGCCGGGATTTGAACCCGGGACCTCTTGCACCCCAACGGGCGAAAATCAATCACTTACAGCGACTGTTGACTGAAAACACGAGACTTAGCGGCGACGGTTTTGGTCTCCAATTGGTCTCCAGGGCCATTTGAAAGGCGAAATGGACTCCGA
>CAYOTD010000468.1:0-4594 GCA_964406685.1 uncultured Solibacteraceae bacterium
AGACGGCCAATCCGGCCTACGACCAGCGGCCGGTCTGGCTGCCGGACGGTCGGAGCCTGGCCTTCACCTCCGGCCGGGACGGTGGGAACGATGTCTACGTGCTGGATCCCGGCACGGGCGCGCCCCGCCGGCTGACCTTCCACGAGGCCGCCGACCTCACGATGGGCGTCTTCGGCGGCGACGTGGTGTTCACCTCGGTGCGCCACGCCGCCTTCGACCGGATGCCGGCGGTGTACCGCATCCCCGCCGGCGGGGGCACCGAATCCCTCCTGGTCAAGGTGCTGGCGCTAGAGGCGGTGCCCTCCCCCGACGGCCGCCGTCTGGCGCTGGTGCGCGGCGGCACCCCGGCCCAGCGGCGGCACTACCGCGGCTCGGCCAGCCGAGACCTGTGGTTGATGGAGCTGCCCGGCGGCCAACTCGAGCGGCTGACCGACACGCCCTGGGACGAGGACGGCGTGTCCTGGGCCGGCGACGGCGCCCTGGTCTTCCGCTCCGACAACAACGGTCCGGACCGCAACCTCTTCCGGATGGACCTGTCCGACCGGCGCCTCACCCAGCTGACCCGCCACGCCGGTGACGATGTGCGGGGGCCGCGCTGCTCCGCCAACGGGCGTCTGGCAGCCTACGAGCTGTGGGACGCCCTCTGGACCGTGCCGGCCGACGGCTCCGCCCCGCCGCACCGGCTCGAGCTGGACGTGCCGGCCGACACCCTGCTGCCGACCACCGAGCGCCAGACCTACGCGGCCGACGCCTCCGAGGTCGTGCCCTCGCCCGACGGCAAGCAGGTGGCCCTGGTGGTCGCCGGGGACGTCTTCGTGGCCGCCCGCTGGCCCAAGGACGCCGCCTCGGTGGCGGCGCCGCCCACCGTCCGGGTGACCGACACGCCGGCGCGGGAGCGCGACGTGGCCTGGAGCCCCGACGGCCAGCAGCTGGTGTACGCTTCCGACCGGGCCGGCCAGCTGGACCTCTACAGCGCCAGGCCCGCCGGGCGCGACGACGGCGCCTTCACCAAGGCGGCCGGCTTCGCCGAGACCCGCCTCACCGACACCCCGGTGGACGAGTTCCTGCCGCGGTTCTCGCCGGACGGCCAGCAACTGGCCTTCCTGCGCGACCGGGGCAGCCTGACGGTGGCCAAGCCGGACGGCTCCGAGGCCAAGACCATCCTGGCGCACTGGAGTCCGGTGGAATACGCCTGGTCTCCCGACTCCCGGTGGTTCGCCGTCTCCCGCGAAGATCAGGCCGCCAACAGCGAGATCCTGATCCTGCCGGCCGCCGGCGGGGAGCCGGTCAACGTCTCGCAGCACCCGGGAATCGACATCTCGCCGGTGTGGTCCCCGGACGGCCGGCGGCTTTATTGGCTGTCCCGGCGCCACGCCCGCACCCTGGACATGTGGGCGGTCTACCTGCAGCAGGCCGACCACGAGCGCTCCCCCGAGGAGTGGCTGCTGCTCTTCGAGGAGGAGACCGCCAAAAAGGCCAAGCCCGACGACAAGGCCAAAGCGGACGACAAAAGCAAGGCCGTTGAAAAACCCGGCGAAAAACCGGCGGATAAGCCGAAGGAACCGGCCGTCCCGCCCGTGAAGATCGACTTCCCCGGCATCCACGAGCGCGCCCGGCTCGTGATGGCCCTGCCCGGCGACGAGGGCGACCCGGCGGTGTCCCCCGACAGCCGCACCATCGTCTTCAGCGCCGACCTGGACGGCGAGCGCGATCTCTACAAGGTGCGCTGGGACGGCAAGGAGATGAAGCGCCTGACCACCGGGGGCGCCGAGCCCGCCCAGCCCTCCTTCGCCAAGGACGGCAAGCTGGTCTTCTACCGCACCGGCAAGGGCACGGTCGGTTCGTGCGACCTGGAGGGCAAGACGGGCGATCCGACGCCCTTCGCGGCGCGCCACGAGGTGAACCGGGAGGCCCTCCGGCGACAGGTCTACGAGGAGGCCTGGCGGGAGCTGGACCGCGGCTTCTACGACCCCACCTTCCACGGCGCCGACTGGGCCGCCCTGCGGGAGCGCTACCGCCCGCTGGCGATGGGCGCCTCCACCCGGGAGGACTTCGAGGAAGTGGAGAACCTGCTGGGCGGCGAGCTGAACGCGTCCCACATGCGGTTCGTGGCCGCAGGCGCGCCCAAGGTGGTGCCGACGGGAGACCTGGGGGCCGAGGTGGAGCCCGCGCCCGACGGAGCTTCCGTGATCGTGACCGAAGTCCTGCCCGATTCGCCGGCCGCCCGCGTGGACGTCGGCCTGAAGGCGGGCGACCGCATCACGGCCGTCAACGGCAAGCCCCTCGCCGCGGGCGAGAACTTCTTCGCCCGGCTGAATGACACCGTCAAGCAGCGCGTCACGCTGCACGTGGCCGGGGCCGCCGGCGAGCGCGACGTGGAGTTGCGCCCGTGCACGCAGGCGCAGGCGCGGGAGCTGCGCTACCAAGCCTGGGTGAAGGAGCGGCGGGCGCTGGCGGAGAAGTGGTCCGACGGCAAGCTGGGCTACATCCACATCCAAGGCATGGACGAGCCGTCCCTGGAGGACTTCGAGCGCGACCTGTTCGCGGCCGCCAACGGCAAGTGGGGCCTGCTCATCGACGTGCGCAACAACGGCGGCGGCTGGACCACCGACTACCTCATGGCCATCCTGAGCGTCCGCCGCCACGCCTGGACGGTGCCGCGGGGCGCCGACCCGGCCGTCAAGGCCTACCCCGACGCCGAGCGCCTGCCGCTGCCGGCCTGGACCCGGCCGGCGCTGGCGCTGTGCGACCAGGACAGCTACTCCAACGCCGAAATCTTCTCGTGGGCTTTCCAGACGACCGGCCGCGGACCGGTGGTGGGCACGCCCACCTTCGGCGCGGTGATCTCCACCGGGGGCGCCCGGCTGACCGACGGCTCCTTTGTTCGCCTGCCGGGCCGCGGCTGGTACGTGGCCGGCTCGGGGATCAACGAGGAGAACCACGGCTGCGTGCCCGACGTGGTGGTGGCCCAGCCGCCGGAGCAGGACTTCGGCGCCGGCGCCGACGACCAGCTGGCCAAGGCGGTGGCGGTGCTGCTGGCGCGCCTGCCGGTGGACAAGGCGCAGCTGCCGTGGTAGGGAGAGACGACCACGAAATACACGAAACACACGAAAGGGAGAAGGAAATAAACGCGGCAGACCGGGAGCGTTCGGCTACCGAAGGAACCGTCCGTCAACCAGCGACGCAATTGCCGCATTGTCATACCGGGAGAGATCGTGGAATACCGGCGGGCCACCGTGTATTTCGCCAGCGGGACGGGGAATTCGTTCCGGGCGGCTGGCTGGCTGCGCGACGCCTGCGCCGCGCGGGGGGCCGAGACGGCGTTGATCCCGGTGAGTCTGACCCGTCCGGCGGAGGAGATTCAGCCTTCCTCCGGCCAGCTGGTAGGCCTGTCCTTCCCCACCCACGGCTTCCTGCCGCCGTGGTCGGTGATCTCCTTCCTGCTGCGGATGCCGCGCCAGCGCGGCGCCCACTTCCTCTGCATCCCCACACGCGGCAGCTTCTACGTCGGGCAGGCCCTGATTCCGGGCGCCGCGGGGCTGGCCAGTTTCCTGCCCGCCCTGATTTTGCTCCTCAAGGGATTCCGGCCGCGGGGGGCGGTCAGCCTGGACATGCCGGTGAACATGACCTCCATCCACCCGCCCCTCACGGAGCGCCACGCCGGGCGGATCGAGGCGGCGGCCCAGGCGGTGCTGGAGCGGCACCTCGCGCGCTTCTTCCGCCGCGGCTGGCTTTGGCTGACCTGGAACAACCTCTACGAGCTGGCCTGGGTCGCCCTGGTGCTGGGCCTGTGGCCGCTCTTCCCCCTGCTCTACCTGCTCATCGGCCGGCTGTTCATGGGCCAGACGCTGTTCGCCACGTTCCGCTGCACCGGCTGCGGGACGTGCTCCCGTGCCTGCCCCAGCGGCGCCCTGGTGATGCGGGGCGGGGCGGCGCGGCCCCGCCCCTACTGGCGGCACTCCTGCGAGTACTGCCTGCGCTGCCTGAACTTCTGCCCCCACCACGCCGTGACCAGCGGCCACGGTTGGGCCATCCTGCTGTGGCTGGCCGGGGCCGCCGCCGCCCAGGGGGCGTGGCTCTTCGGGTGGCTGGTCGCGCGGCTGCCGGGGCTGACGGCCTGGCGGGGTTACTCCACCGTGGAGTTGCTGAACGTCCCCTTCTACTATCTCGCGTTCGTCCTCGCCTATTTCCTGCTCTACCAACTGCTCCGCTTCCGGCCGCTAAATCGGCTCTTCACCTATGCCGGCCTGGCCTGGCTCTTCGGCCAGTACCATGCCCCCGGCGTCACATTGACCGACCTCACGCGCCGCGACCCGGACCCGCAGGAGAAATTCAACGCAGATTCACGCTGATTATTTATGATTGGTTATGATGGGATAATTGGTTCGGATCATCATAATTTATCATAAGAAATCAGCGTTGATCTGCGTTGAATTATTCCAATTTCTCCGCCACGGTGACCGCCCACCAGGGACCTTGGGTCCGGCCCAGCACTGCCGCCCAGTACCACGACGACACGTCGGTCCACGCCGCGACGGTGTCGTTGCCGGCGCTGCACGCACTGGCAATGATCCGCTCGCGCACGCGGAAGCGG
>CAYOTD010000469.1:0-4580 GCA_964406685.1 uncultured Solibacteraceae bacterium
CGTCCGCCGGGATCGGTGGTATTGGTGCCGAAGGCCGCCGAAGACATCAGGACTGTGGGGTTGCCGAAGTTGCGATGGTTGAACAGGTTCGACCAGTCGGCGCGCAGGGTGACCTTCCAGCGCTCGGTGATGAGAATGCGCTTGGCGAGGCTGAAGTTCCACATCGCCAGCGAAGGGCCGCGGAAGGTGTTGCGTCCCAGGTCGCCGCCACCCGCCATCGAGTTCGGCAGTGGCGTGCGGTTGGCCGTGAGCGGCGTCAGAAAGATGCCGGTTCCGTCGATAGGAGAGGTGAACGTTCGCAAATCCCCCGAGACCGGATCCTTCGTGAAGATGCCGCCGGGATTGTAGTTGGGACGGAACGGCGCGGTTGTTCCGGTGCCGCCCGAATCCACCCCCGTGCGGACCGTGAACGGCTGGCCGCTCTGCCACTCCGAGGAGCCGGCCACACTCCAGGACTTGAAGATGTGTTTCAGCGTGGCGCTGTTGAGCGCGGCGGCCCGGAACCAGGGCAGTTCGTAGCTGTAGTGAACCACGAAGCGGTGCGGCCGGTCGAACGCCGAGCGAGACCATTCGTTGCGGTAGTTGAAGTAGTCCTGCGGCACCTGCGGGCTCGAATTCGTGATATCGGAAACGGCCAGGGACTCGTCGTTGTCGCTCAGGTTGGCGCTCCACGTGTAGTTGGCTCCCACCAGCAGGTTGTGAGAGAGCTTCTTGTCGAACCGCAGGTACATGGCGTTGTAATTGCCGAGCGCCGTAGCTTCGATCAGCACGCGCTGGCCCCAGGCGGGGTTCAACCGGCGGCTCGCAATGGCGGGAATCGAACCACCCGCACGCACCGTAGCGGCCTGCGCCTCGGTCAGGAGACCGGGGTTGGCCTGCCCCTGCCGGATTCCGTGATAAGAGCGCGAGCCCGTGTAGCCGATCTCGAAGACGTAGTCCCGCCGGTACTGACGCTGGATCGAAAAACTGTAGAAGTGGGTGGTCGGATTCTGCGTGTCCTCTGGAGAGTTGACGAAGGTGTCCGTCGCTCTCAGAGTGGCGGCCTGCTGTCGCGCTTCCAGCTTTGGAAACAGGTTGATCGTGTCGGGTTGATAGGCCGTGCGCGAGGAAATGCGCGGGTAGTTGCTGGCGTTCACCGTCAGGATGTTGTAGAACAGAACGTCATAACCGATGCCGTAGCCGCCCCGGAACACCGTCTCACCGTCGCCGAACAGCTTACCCAGCGTGCCATCGTGCTTGCCCGGGCTGTAGGCCAGGCCGAACCGCGGCGCCCAGTTGTTCTTGTCTGGCCGTACTGGTTTCGGAACGCCCACTGCCTGGACTTCCGGCAGGTCGGCACCGAAGAAGCCGAAGGGAACACCCGAGTACTCGTAGCGGATCCCCAGATTCAGGGTCAGGTTCTTGGTGACCTTGAAATCGTCCTGGAAGAAGTAGTACTGGTTGGTCTGCCGCGCGTCAAACGACGCTGTGTTGACTGCCTGATTCAGTGAGTAAGCCTGGTTGTTGATGAAGTCCGCGAGGTTGTTGAAGGCCCAGGTTCCCTTCGAGTTGAAGTCGGCGCGGTTAAATAGCCGGTTGCGCCGGATGTCGGCGCCGAACTTGAACGAGTGGCGGCCCATGAGGTAAGTTGCTACATCGGTGTACTGGAAGGTGTTGGTAATTCGGCCCTGCGGGAAGTTGCTCGATCCGCCAATCGTGAAGTGCCCCGTGATGCCGACGGTCGCCATATTCGGCTCGTTCTCGGGAAAATCCAGGTTCCGGCGCACATAACTGGCCCGGAACTCGTTGATGAGCCGGGGACCGAAGGTGTGGGTGTGGCTGAACATGTGGTTCTGCGCCAGAATGACCTGAGCCCCCGAAAACCGGTTGCCGAAACCGAGGTTGCTCACCACATCCGGCTGGTTGCGCTTGTCGAAGGAGGTCCGATAACTGATGCTGTCCTTGGACGTCAACATGTGATCCACGCGGCCCTGCACATACCAGAAATCGAAGGGATTCGCCAGCGGAATCACCGCCGTGCCAACCTGTATCGGGGTGCCATTGATGGTCACATTGCGAATGTTGTCGTAGCGGGTGATCGACGGATACACCGAGGTCAGGAAACTGAGAGCGTCGAGCGCCGCCTGCCGGCTGGCCGGCGTCTGGCCCGAAGCCAACGGAATCGAGGACAGCGCCGCGTATCCCTCCTGCGTGGGGATCACGACCGAAGATGCGTTCCGGGCATCCGGGGCCTGGCGCAGCCGGTTGGTTTCCACCAGCCCGAAGAAGAACGTGCGGTTCTTGACGATCGGACCGCCCAGGGCGCCGCCGGCGTCGTTCTGGTTGAATCGCGGCGTGGCGCTCAGCCCCGCGCGCTTGTTCACCAGGTTGACCGGCTCCATCCAGTTGGCCTTGTAGTTGTCGAAGATGTCGCCGTGGAACTCGTTCGAGCCGCTGCGGGTGATCACGGAGATCTGCGCGCCGGAGTTCCGGCCGAATTCGGCCGAGTAGGCCGAGGTTTGCACCTGGAACTCGGCGACGGCTTCCGGAATGATGCGGCTGTTGGCCAGGGTGACGCTGAGGTCGTTGTTGTCCACGCCGTCAATCGTGAAGTTATTGTTGCGGGCGCGCTGCCCGTTGGCGGCCATCTGGGTCGATCCCGGCGCGCGCGTGACGGTCGGCGCCAGCAGCGCCAGCCGGGTAACTTCGCGGTCCGAACCGCCGGCGGAGAACACCGGCAGGGTCTGCACCACCATCTGGCTCAGCGTACGGTCGATGGTGGCGGTCGATTTGGCCAGCTCGACGCCCGGAGGCGCTTCCACGACTTCGACAGTAGTGGCGGCGGCAGCCACACCAAGGGTCTGATTCAGGACGACTTCCTGCGTCGTTCCAACCGTGATCGAACCGATCTTCCTGCTCTCGAACCCGGACTTGGAGAACTCCACCGAGTAGGCACCCGGTTCCACGCCGACGAAGCGGTACACGCCCACGGCGTTGGTCTGCGTTTCACTTGTGATCCCGGTGGCAAGGTTCGTGCTCTTTACGGCCGCGCCTGCGATAACGGCGCCGGTCGCGTCCTGGACGGTTCCCGAGATGAAGCCGCGCGTGAGCTGGGCACTAGCAGCGAAACTCAGGATCAGAACGGCGACAAGCAAAGCGATGGTGTGACGTAGCTTCATATTTCCTTTCCCCAAAGGCCTCGAATGATGCCAAAGCTTTTTCCAGAATAGCATTTTCAGGCCCAAACGCAAGTTATTGAAACCTGGAGACAAACCGGCTCTAACTATCCGAAAAACCATATTCGTTCCTCCACCGGTCCGGAGATGTTACCGCCGTTACCCACGCGCCGCCGCACGTCTGCTAGACTGCTGGTTTCCACCTTAGTCATGCCGGGAATCTACGCAAACTGGATCGACCGATGGGAGCGCAAGCTCGCCACCAGGGACACAAACCGCGTCGTTCGGCCGTTTGAGTGGGGCCTGGAGTGGTTGGACCTGCCGGTTTCCAACGGCGATTCGCTGCGCGCCGCCAGCGGCTGGGCCAGCGACGCGCTGGCCGATTCCGACCGCCTGTTCGCCTACCAGCGGCCGGAGGACTTTCGCCTGGAAGGCGCCCACCTGCGCTTCACCAGCGCCATTCGCTCGCCCTATCCGGAGAATGATACGGTCCACGCCGAGTTCTTCCCCTGCCCGAAATCCGGCGATCGCGCGGTCCTGGTGCTGCCGCAATGGAACGCCGACGCCGGCGGTCACGTGGGTCTGTGCCGGCTGTTGAACCGCTTCGGCCTGTCGGCGTTGCGGATGAGCATGGCCTACCACGACCGGCGCATGCCGGCCGGGCTGAGCCGCGCCGATTACCACGTCTCGAGCAACATCGGCCGGACGATCCACGCCTCCCAACAGTCGGTGGTTGACGCGCGGTGCTGTCTGGACTGGCTGGAATCCCGCGGATACCGCCGTCTGGCGATCCTCGGCACGAGCCTGGGTTCCTGCATCGCGTTTATCACGGCGGCGCACGACGAGCGACTGCGCGCCGGGGTGTTCAATCACGTTTCGACCTACTTCTCCGATGTCGTCTGGACCGGACTTTCCACCCGTCACGTCCGCCAGGGACTGGAGGGCTCCATCACCCGCGACGAACTGCGGCGCTGCTGGAGCGTGATCAGCCCGGCGGCGTATTTCGACCGCATGAGGCGCCGCGACATCAAGAGTCTGCTGATCTGGGCGCGGTACGACACGACGTTCATCCCCGAGTTGTCTCAGCAGGTGGTCGACTGGTTTGCCTCCTCCGGGCTGCCGCACAAGGTGATATGCCTGCCCTGCGCGCACTACACCACAGGGCGGTTTCCCTTCAACTGGATCGACGGCGGGGCCATGTGCCGGTTCCTGGCGCGCGAGCTGTAGAACAGGAGTTTCCGGTTTTGTTTTTTCAATTGACAGGGGCGGTGTTCCGCCGTAGCATGGGGGTAACACTGAGAAAGGAGGTGGTCCAGTCAACAATATGAGTACTGGTAGTAAATGTTCTGGCAAATCCACGCGGGAGGTGGCCGACAGCTGAGTCGACCGTTCTAATCGCAGTGGACCTCGATCAGTGGCGAGGCC
>CAYOTD010000470.1:0-4577 GCA_964406685.1 uncultured Solibacteraceae bacterium
TTGAATTTCCCGGGAATGTAGATGGGGCCGCCGATGTTGTAACTCCACGTGTTGTAGCGGTAGACCGGTTTGGCCAGGCTGTTGCGGTTGTTGAAGAAGCTGTTCGCGTTGAACTGCTCGTGCCGCTTGAAGTACGAGCCCAGGCCGTGAAAGCTCTTGGTTCCGGACTTCGTGATCACGTTGACAGTGGCGCCCGTCGAGCGGCCGTATTCGGCGGCGTAGTTGGAAAGCAGCGCCTTCACCCCGGCAATCGAGTCCTGGCTCACCGTGACGACATTGTTGAAGTTGTTGCCCATCGAGTTGGTGGCCATGCCGTCCAGGGTGACGGAACTCGAATTGCGCCGGTTGCCCTGCACGTAGAGTTCGAAGTTGCGGTCCATGGCCTCCTGGTCGCCAATACTGCCGGCGTCGTACACGCCGGGCATCAGCGAGAGCAGGCTCATCACATTGCGGGACTTGGTCATCAGACCTTCGATCTGGTCGCCGGCGAGCAGATCGGCATGTTCGCCGCTGGCGATCTGCACGGTCGCGGCCTGCCCGGTCACCGTGATGGTCTCGGTGACGGCTCCGACCTCGAGTGCGATCCTGCCAAGGGGGAGGGTCTCGTTCGCCGACAGAACCACCTTCTGCCGATGTAGCGTCTTGAAGCCCTTGGCGGTAACCGACAGATTGTACTCGCCGGGTTGCAGACTGCCGAGCACAAAGTCGCCGCGTTCGTCGGTACGTGTCGTACGCACCGCGCCCGTGGCCGTGTGAACGACAGAAGCATCGGCGGCCGTAACAGCGAGGCCGCTGGGATCGATCACAGTGCCGACAATCGAGCCGGTGATCGTCTGGCCGGGCAACCACAATGCACCGCCAGTGAGCCATGCAATGCAAGCCGCAGGGGCGAGCAGGTTCCTATGCATAAACGTCCTCCATTCGCAGCCCGGCGAGGCTGTGGCGTGAGCGTCCCGGGGCCAAATGTACGGTTTCAGAGCTTCGAATATCCGGTTCTTTGGGCGCGGCCATGATTTTCCTGCCGTCATACGGCTAAACCTGCTCCGGCACGACGTAGGGGGCGCGGTATTCGCGCGTCAGCAGGCGATTGGCATCGGAGTCGGCGAAGCGGAGCTGCTTCGCGTCGAATTCGAGCCGGCGGCCCAGCCGGTAGCTGATGTGCGCCAGGTGGCACAGCGAAGCCGACGCCACGCCCACTTCGATCTCCGCGGTGAGATCCTCGCGTTTGCGGCTGCGCACCGCTTTGAGGAAGTTGGCGAAATGCGCTGGCGCATCGAATCCGCCATCCGGGGTGGTGACTTTCTCTTCCATCGTCATCTCCCGTCTGCACGGCAACACGCCGGCCGCCAGAGACGGGCACCCCTTGCCCCTAAACACGCGGAAGCCCTGCTTGTCGAGCGCCATGTAGCCGTCAGACCCGTAAAAGATATCGCCTACATCGCCGAGGAGGCCGCTGTCGGTTCCCGTGTGTATTCCGTGCACCTCGAACACGATCCGGCGATCGCCATAATCGAACACGGAGGACAGCACGTTCGGGGTCTCCTGGTCGTCGTCGTACAGGAATTTGCCGCCGGTCGCGACCACGGATTGAGGCATCCCGGTGTCTCCCAGTCCCCAGCGGCAGATATCGAGCTGGTGCACGCCCTGGTTGCCCAGGTCGCCGTTGCCGGTGTCCCAGAACCAGTGCCAGTTGTACCTGAAGCGGTTCTGGCTGAACGGGCGCATGGGCGCGGGACCGCGGAAGAGATCCCAATCGATTCCCGGCGGAGCCGGCTGGTCGGGTGTACGGCCGATCGAGGGGCGCCACTTGTAGCAGACCCCCTTGGCCATGAAGACCTTCCCGATCACCCCCTGACGCAAGGACTCAATCGCGCGCATCGTCATCGCGGTGCTGCGGCTCTGCGAGCCGACCTGCACCATTCGACTGTACTTCCGGGCGGCCGCAATCATCCGCTGCCCCTCCCAGAAGTTGTGACACGCCGGCTTCTCGACGAATACATCCTTTCCTGCCTGGCATGCCCAGATCGTCCCGAGCGCGTGCCAGTGATTCGGGGTGGCCATCGTTACGGCGTCGATCTCCCGGTCTTCGAAGAGTCGCCGCATGTCCGCGAAGGCTTTCGGTTTGTGACCCTGCGTCTTTTCGACCAGCGCCACGGCCCGCTCCTGCGCCGCCTGATTGACGTCGCAAACGGCGCCGATCTTCGTGTTCGGCTGGCGCATCAGGAGTTCCATGTGCACACCGCCGCGGCCGCCAAGACCGACCACCCCGACATTCAGGCGGTCGTTGGCTCCGGACGCGAAAAACGCGGATGACGCCGCGGCCGTCGGCAGATAGAGGAAACTACGCCTGCTGTGCATTAGCTAGTGTCGTCGCCAAGGCTATATGCGATTTGCATTACATCATGCATAATGCAGTCTACGACTGTATCAAAGAGGTGTCAACCTCTTTCTGGGGCAGGCGACGAATCGCGCCCCAACGGGCCAAAGTGCATGTAACGGGTGTCGCCCGTGTTGACATGATGTGAAATGCAGAATACACTCCTTACATGATCGAGCAATACGGCGCGCAGGCTCCGGTGGAATGCCAAGACGCGCCGCGCCGAAAGCTGAAGCCACATCGGCTGTGAATTTTGATACGGTACGCATTATGCAGTCATGGCAGCCATTGACCCTGAAAGACCAAATCGTCCAGAAGCTCCGGCAGCAAATGATCGACGGCCACTTGAAGCCGGGGGAACGGATCGTGGAATCGACCCTGGCGGCGGAACTCGGGCGGGGGAATACGGCCGTACGGGAAGCCCTCTATAAACTTGAAGATCAAGGGTTTGTCACGCGTGTCGCGAACAAGGGGACTTTCGTGACCAAGTTCTCGCCGGTGGAAATCGATCAGATTTTCCGGGTCCGTCGCGAACTGGAAGGCCTGGCCGTCGATCTCGTCCGGGAGCGCCTGCCGCAGGTGGATCTGGCCGGGCTCTGGGAACAGGTGTCCGGCATGCAAACGACCGCCGCAGCCACCGATCTCGATGCGTTTTACCGCCACGATCTCGAGTTTCACCTGTGCCTCTGGCGGCTGGCGGGCAACCCGTTTCTGGTGCAGATGCTGGAGAAGGTGATTGTTCCACTGTTCGCGTTCTTCATCATGCGGAACACCAGGGCCACGGCGGAAGACCTTCGGCGCAACGCATCCCGGCATGAAGCCATCGTGGACGCGCTCGCCAAAGGCGAGGACTCCAGGGCCCTGCTCAATGCGTCATTCGCCGTGTGGCGGCGCAACATCGATCTGTGGTTCGAGCCCACACACCCCGAACCACTGGCGCGGGCTCGGGACGATCCGGGCATGCAAGGCAGGAAATCGGGTCTAGCCGAATGACAGCAGGAATAGGATGGCTGCGGCAAAAGGACAAGACGGTGGATCGAGATCATAAACACCACTCCAGCAATCCGGGTATGTTGACGCGACGTCAGTGCCTGAAGGGGTCCATGATGTTGGCCTCCGCGGCGTTCGCCGGACCGGCGGCCGATGCCGACCCGAAGATCAGGGGACCGTTTCTGATTCTCAGCACACCCTACACCGCTTCCGGCGAGGTGGATTGGGAGGACCTGGCCCGGGAAGCCGTCTTCGCCGACTGGTGTGGTTGCAGCGGCATGATCTGGGCGATTTCCTCGCACGACATGCCGGTCCTGACCAAGGAAGAGCGCATGCGTGGAATGGAGGTCCTGGCGAAAACGTGCAAGGGCCGGCGAAGTGTGCTCTGCCTGGGCGTGCAGGGCAGGGACACGCAAGAGATGCTCGAGTTTGCCCGGTATGCGGAGTCGCTCGCGCCGGGAGCCTTCATTTGCAGGCCGCCGGATACTGGGAAGTCCATCGAAGACTTGCGGGAGTTCTACCGTGAGTTGGCCAAGGTCGCCAAGAGGCCCGTCATCATTCAAACCACCCCCGGCGCTGGTTTGTACGGTGGCCCTTCCTACAAGGGCCCCGCGCCTTCCATAGAACTGCTGGTCGAACTGGCACGCGACTTCTCGCATTTCGGCTACGTAAAAGAAGAACACGCACCCGTCGCCGAGCGTATTCGAAAGCTCGTTGAACACAAACCGCCGATTCGATGTGTCTTCCCCTCCTGGGCCGGAGACTGGCTGCACGCATTGCGGCTGGGCGCCGAGGGGTTGATCACGGAACGCATGGTCTACGCGGACGCGCTGATGGAGCTGTGGAACTCGTACCAGCGTGGGGACCGCAAGCGGGCCAGGGATATCTTCGAGAAGCTCGCCTCCCTCACGATTCTCATCCGGGATATCCCGCCCGACCTGCGCGGCTTCCAGCTCTACCTTCTGAAGAAGCGGGGCGTGTTCAAGACGATGGTGACGCGGTACCGGAAGCCGCGCGAGGCGCGCGTCTCTCACGAGGAACTGGTTTTGTCGCCGGTACAAATCGAAGAGATCGAATTCCGGTTCGAAGCGCTGAAACCGTATATGAGGCGCGACGAGTTTCCCGGATAGTCTCACCTGCTCAGGGCCCCGGCTGCGGACTCGAAGAAGAGGCAGAAGCGCAAACATGCGCTAGTCTCCGCAAGGGGATA
>CAYOTD010000471.1:0-4564 GCA_964406685.1 uncultured Solibacteraceae bacterium
AACCGCGGTCGAAGCGAAACCAGGCGCGGGTGTAGGGCCCGGGACGGGCGCCGAGGCGCATCGAGCCGGTCATGCCGAGATGGATGTCGAGCAGGCCGCGGTCGAGTTCCATCAGGATGTGCTTGCCGCGGCGGCGGACGGCCTGGATCCTGCGGCCGGCGGCGGCGTCCAGGGGGGCGGGCACGACGTGGGGCGACATCGCCCTTACCTCGACGATGCGGCGGCCGACAACCTTGGGCGCCAGGGTTCGCACGACCGTTTCGACCTCGGGCAATTCGGGCATACTACAATGAACCTACCATGCGTCGTTTCGCGGCTCTGGCGGTAGTGCTGGCGGTGGGCGCGGCGGGTTGCCGGCGCGAGGCGCGGCGCGTGGTGGGCGTGGTTCCCAAAGGCGCCAACCACATCTTCTGGCAGACCGTGCACGCGGGCGCGATCAAGGCGGCGCAGGAGTTCGGGTTCGAAATCGAGTGGAACGCGCCCGCCCTCGAGATCGATTCCTCGCGGCAGATCGGCATCGTCGAGTCGATGGTGAACCGGCGGCTGGCCGGCATCGTGCTGGCGCCGGTGGACCGCAAGGCGCTGGTGGCGGTGGTGGAGCGGGCCGCGCGCGAAGGCGTGCCGGTGGCGATTTTCGATTCGGGCATCGATACGGACAGGCGCATCACCTACGTGGCCACTAATAACCTGGAGAGCGGCCGGATGGCGGCGCGGCGGCTGGGCGAGATCCTGGGCGGCAAGGGCAAGGTGGGCGTCATCGGATTCATGCCGGGAAGCGCCTCGACCATGGAGCGGGAGGATGGATTTCTTGGCGAAACTCGAAAACTGTACCCGCGGATCGAGGTCGTCGGCATCCAGTTCGGCATGGCGGACCGCGCCAAGGCGATGGCCGTCACCGAAAACCTGCTGACGGCGCATGGGGACCTGGCCGGGTTGTATGCCGACAACGAATCCAGCCTGGCGGGCGCGGTGCAGGCGCTGAAGTCGCGGGGGGCGCGGCAGGTGAAACTGGTGGGCATGGACGCCTCCGAGCAGCTTGTGGCAGACATGCGCGCGGGCTGGATCGATTCGCTCGTGCTCCAGAACCCGTTCCGGATGGGCTATGAATCGACGCGCGCGATCGGGCTGAAGCTGGCCGGCCAGCCTGTGGCGGAATTGTACGATTCCGGCGCGGCGCTGGCGACGCCGGCCAACCTGGAAACCCCGGAGATGCAGGCGCTGCTGTTCCCCGATATCCAGAAGTACCTCAAAGGCCATTGAGCACCTGGAAGGTCACGCTCGAATACGACGGCTCGCGCTACAGCGGCTGGCAGGAGCAACGCAATGCCCGCACGGTGGAGGGCGAGGTGCGCGCTGCCATCGAGGGGGTGCTGGGGGCGGCCGTGCAGATCCAGGGTTCGGGGCGGACCGACGCCGGGGTGCACGCGCTGGCCCAGGTGGCGCACTTGCGGGTGGCGGGACGGGTCCGGGTGGATGCGCGGCGGCTGCTGCGCGAGGCCAACGAACGGTTGCCGGCCGATATCGCGATCCTGTCGATCGAGCCTGCCCCGGACGAGTTTCACGCGCGGCACGACGCGGTGTTGCGCGAGTACCTCTACCGGATTTCGACGCGCAAGAACGCTTTCGACAAGAGGCACGTGTGGTGGGTGAAGCAACCGCTGGATGTGACCGCGATGGCGCAGGCGGCGCGAACGCTCATCGGTCGCCACGACTTCCGCAACTTCCGCGCCGAAGACCCGGCGCGGCCGGAGGAATCGACCATCGTGGTGGTGGAGAGCGCGGCCATCGACGCGGTGGGTGACGAGATCCGCTTCCGCATCGAGGCGTCGCACTTCCTGTGGAAGATGGTGCGGCGGGTGACGGGGGCGCTGGTGAAGATCGGGTTGGGAGAGTTGACGCCGGAGGATTTCCGGCGGCTGGTGGAAGAGCCGGCGAAGTTCACGCTACCAGTGGCGGAATGGACGGCGCCGGCCTCGGGGCTGTGCCTGGCCGGGGTGCGCTACGGAGAGCCCCGGAAGAGGCCGCGGCGGGCGGCGCCGCAAGTGGCGTTCGGGGGGCGTAGAATGGTGGGCGAGGTTGGTCATGAGCACCGTCGCCGCGCATGATCTGCTACGCGAAAACCGGGCGGAGATCCGCCGTATCGCCGCCAGCCACGGGGCGACAAATATCCGTGTTTTCGGGTCCGCCGCGCGCGGCGAGGCTCGTCCGGATAGCGATATTGATTTTCTGGTGGACCTGGAGCGCGGCCGGAGCCTGCTGGACCTGATAGCCATCAAGCAGGACATCGAAGACCTTCTGGGACGAAGAGTGGACGTGGTTGTCGAGCGCTCCCTGAGTCCCTACATCAGGGAATCCGTGCTGGAGGCCGCCGTCGGGCTTTGTTGAGCGTCGAGTGAATCCGTGCGCGAGGCGATGCAGGTTTAGGCTGGCTGGGGTGATGGATTGTCCCAAGTGGGGCAGTACTTCCGTGCTGCCGCCGGGCTTTGTCCCGGCGCGACCCTGAACACCGGGACGAAGCGCGGCGGCGGGCGGAAAGCCCGACCCCACGTGCCAGCGCGGCGGGCTAAGCAAGACCGCCGTTCTCTTCCCCTTCCTAGCCAATCTGGAATCTGCGCTTGACATCAGTTGGGAATACCATATAATTGGGAAGAGTGGGAATGCAGCGTACATATCGGGAGCGAATTGGAGGTAGCCGTGCAATCCGACCAGACCGGAGAATTTGTCCAGCTAGTTGTACCGCTGGCGAAGTCACTTCAGAAAAGGCTCAAGGTACTCGCCGTGATGGACGAGCGGAGCCTCAAGGACATCGTTACGGAGGCGATTGTGGAATACGTGGAGCGCCGCGCCAATGAATCCAACTTCGCTGTGACTGGGCCACCGACTATGGCCCGAGCGGCCCATGCTGAAAGGGGTCGGCTCACGGATGAGCGCCCGGAATCCTGGAGTGAGTACAGGACTCCTGGCGAAGGGAAGCCGTTTAGCGTCCGGCTGGATTCGGGCGGCGCCTACGTTCTCAAGATGAGCGGTCTTCCCCGAATTGATAGGGGCTTCATCGAGGCGATCCTCAAGCACTTCGCCGGGCAGACCGTGGTGGGTGGATTCAACATGACGAACCCGCCCAAGGGCGGTTTCGGGTACTGGGTCGACCAGAATTCAGCGTCGCTGAACTCGCGCAAGCTTGGCCCGCGACATGCGTGCTTCGTCGCTGGCATTCTTGTGCGAGACTACGGCGTTGAGGCGTTTCTCGACGGTCCTCACGATCGAGTGATGCTGCGGTTTCCGCAACATGACGGAGGGAAGTTGGACGCATAGACCGAAGGGAAGCTAGAGTAGAGTGTAGCCGGAGCGGCGCCGGGAGGTTTCGGAGATGCCATCGAGAGCGAAGGACTGGGCCACGCAAGCGCGGCATGACCTGGAACACGCGCGCCACTCTCTGGAGGCCGGCGACTACGAGTGGGCCTGCTTCGCGGCACAGCAAGCCGCGGAGAAGGTCCTGAAGGCCCTCTATCAGAAGGCCGGCGGCGAGGCCTGGGGGCATTCCGTGTTCGGGCTGCTGGAGGAGTTGCCCGAGGGATACGCTCCGGAAGAGAGGCTCAAGGATGCCGCCAAGGAGCTGGACAAGCACTACATCCCGGCGCGCTATCCGAACTCGTATCCGGAGGGGGCTCCCCATGAATTCTATACACGGGCGGAAGCAGAGCGAGCAGTGGCCCATGCCGAGGCTATCCTCCGGTTCTGTGAAGGTCACCTATCTTGACGCCGTGGCGGTGCGGCGCAGGGTCGGAGAAGCGGTCGCGGAACTGGCGGGGCGGAGGCCGGAAGTCGAGCGTGTCGTGTTGTTTGGGTCGCTGGCCAGGGGTGACGCCGTTCCAGGCAGCGATGCCGATCTGCTGATGTTGCTGACACGGTCGGACCGGCCGTTCGTGGACCGGATTCCGCTGTACATTCCGGACGGGTGTCCGGTGGCAGTCGATGTCTTTCCGTATACCCGAAGCGAATGGGAAGACATGCTGGCATCCGGACACGGTTTTCTGCGGCGAGCGCTGGGGGAGGGGCTCACGATCTACGAGAGGGGCGGAGTTGACCGGGGTCGGGCGGGTCTCCTAGAATGAAATTTGGAGCACGGCCGGAAGGTCGTGGTGTGCCGGTGGGCGGGAGTAACTCAATGGTAGAGTCACAGCCTTCCAAGCTGTTGGTTGCGGGTTCGATTCCCGTCTCCCGCTCCAGAGCCTTTCTGGTATACTTGTAAGGTTTGCCAGGCTGGCGTAGCTCAGTTGGTAGAGCATCTGATTTGTAATCAGAGGGTCGTGGGTTCAAATCCCTCCGCCAGCTCCAGTCGCCTCCGTTCCATCGGCCGGATCGGGAGAGGCTGCGGGCGATGGATTGTGGACGGGTGGCCGAGTGGTTAATGGCAGCAGACTGTAAATCTGCCGCTCCTTGCGGGCTACGGAGGTTCGAATCCTCCCCCGTCCACCATGTGGGTTTGTGAGCCGATGTAGCTCAGTTGGTAGAGCGCGTCCTTGGTAAGGACGAGGTCACCAGTTCAATCCTGGTCGTGGGCTCC
>CAYOTD010000472.1:0-4563 GCA_964406685.1 uncultured Solibacteraceae bacterium
GGTCTGTTCGAGAACTTCTGCTCCTGTCCGGATTTCGCCGTTAACACGCTGGGCACCTGCAAGCATATCGAGGGCTTGTTGGAGCGGCTTCGGAAACGGCATGGCCGTAGGCTCGAGCGCCAGCGGTTCGAGCGCCTGCGCGCCTCCGTGTCGCTGCACTACGGCGACCGGCTGCAAGTGCGGCTGAGGCTGCCCTCTTCGCCCTCCGGAGCGCTGGTGGCTCTCGCCGGGCAGTACTTCGACGAGGAAGGCACGTTGCGGGAGGAGCACTACGGCAAGTTCGACCGCGTGCTCGACGAACTGCGCCGGCTGGACGACCAGGCAGTTGTGTACAGCGACGTGCTCGATTACCTCGACCGCGAAAACGAGATCGCCGAAGGCGCGGATCTTGAGCGCCGCCTGCTTGGCGGCATCCGCCGCGGCCAGGACCCCACCGCCGGAATCCTGAAGACGAAACTGCTGCCCTATCAGGTGCGCGGGGCCGTTTTCGCGGCTTGCCGCGGCCGCGTCGTCCTCGCCGACGACATGGGCTTGGGCAAGACGGTGCAGGCGCTGGCCGCCGCCGAGCTGTTGCGCCGGCGCAGGGGCATCGAGCGGGTCCTGGTGATCGCGCCAGCGTCGGTCAAGTACCAGTGGAAGACCGAAATCGAGAGGTTCACCAGCCATTCCGTCCAGGTCATCGACGGCCTGCTGCCCCGCCGCAGACAACTCTATGCGGCGCCGGCGTTCTTCAACCTCTCCAGCTATGAGCTCGTCCTGCGGGATATCAAGTACATGCACGAGATGCGGCCCGACCTGATCATCCTGGATGAAGCCCAACGCATCCGCAATTGGGCCACCGCCACCGCGCGCACCATCAAACAACTCAAGAGCCGCTATGCCTTCGTGCTCACCGGCACGCCGCTGGAAAACAAGATCGAGGAGCTCTACTCCGTGGTGGAGTTCGTGGATGGGCGGCGTCTCGGGCCCGCCTTCCTGTTCCTGCACGAGCATCGTGTCGAGGACGAGAAAGGCAAGTTGCTCGGCTACCGCGGGCTGGATCTCATCCATCAACAACTGGAGCCGATCCTGCTGCGGCGCACGCGCAAGGAGGTCCTGACCGAGCTTCCGCCGCGCACCGACCAGGTCTTCCGCGTTCCCCTCACTCCCCAACAGGCCGAGCCTTACTGGGAGCAGAGCGACATCCTGGGCCGCCTGATGAAGAAGTGGGAGCGGCAGGGTTGGCTTTCGGAGATCGACCTTCGCCGCATCACCTGCTGCATTCAGAACATGCGGATGCTGTGCGACTCCACCTACCTGTTCGACAAGACCACCCGCTGCTCTCCGAAGCTGGAGGAATTCCGCGAAATCATTCGGGAACTCGCGATCGAGGAAGACCGCAAGGTCGTAGTCTTCAGCGAGTACGAGCGGATGACGCGCCTGGCGGGAGAGGAACTGACGAAGCTGGGAATCGGATTCGTCTCACTGCACGGGGGCGTACCCGCCCGGAAGCGCGGCGCGCTGATGGAGGCGTTTCGCAACGATCCGGAATGCAAGGTCTTCCTCTCCACGGATGCGGGCGGCGTCGGTCTCAACCTCCAGGCGGCCTCCGCCGTGATCAACTTCGAGCCCCCGTGGAACCCGGCGCGCCTCGAACAGCGAATCGGCCGTGTCCACCGCCTGGGGCAATCCCGCCCGGTGCAAGTGATTCACTTCCTGACTTCGGACAGCATCGAGGAACGCGTCTGGGAGACCCTGCGATTGAAGAAGTCGCTGTTCGCCGGCGTGTTCGACTCGCCGGCGGCGGAGGTCAGCTTTGCGGCGCTCGGTAAGAAGAGCGTGCTCCAGGCCGTAAAGGAGGTCTTTGCGGACCAGCCCGGCCGGCCCAAGCCGGTCATTGAACCACCACAGCCCGCGCCTCTCCCCGCCGCCGCCCGGCCCGCGTTGGCGAAGGCCGAAACCGATACCGCCAAGGCGAGCGCAATCCCGGCCGCGAAGGCAGACAGCGGCCAGCGAAGCGGCTTCGAGGATGCGGCGGCCGGCTTGATCGACGCCGGCGTTCGTTTCCTGGAATCTCTTTCCTCGCATCTCGGCGCGGGAGTTTCTTCCCAGCGTCTGGACGAACCGGCGAGGCGCTTGATCTCGCCTCTGATCCAGACGGATCCACGAACGAACAGGCCGGTTCTGGCCATCCCTCTGCCGGATTCCGTCGGTCAGGAGCGGCTGGTGGCGGCCCTTTCCGGTTTGCTGGCCGGGGCGGCACGCGGCAGGCAAGAATAGGAATCCGGAGTGCATCCCAAGAACAAGCGCGCCTTGGAGGATCGCGTCGTGGGTGCGGCTGAAGCCGCTCTGGCTCACCACCAATACGTCAGCGCGCTCGACGTACTCCTGGGGATGGGGCTTCTGACCCCGGCGCAAGTTCAGGATTGGAGAAAAGGGCGAATCGACTTCCTCGAACGGGTGATCCACACCAATCTCAAGAAGATCTCGCTCTCCATGGCGCTCTTCCGCCGATGGGCGCAGGCCAAGGGCCTCAAGCCGAGCGAAACCCATTACGTGAGGCAGGGCCGGGGCGGAAAGGTGGACCTGCGGTTCAGCAAGAGCGGCGATGCGGGCATCGAGAAGTCCTATCGCACCCATTTCGTCTCGCCGGAGCTTTCCGAGCGCAAGCGGCAGAAGCTGGAAGAGCGCCTGAGCCGGTCGCCGGACCGGGTCGTGTTCCAGATCGTGCGCGATTCGGCCTGCTCGGAGTGCGGCGTCGAACTGGAGCGGGACAGCCTGCTATCGATGGAGGCGGAGCAGCCCCTGTGCCTGGCTTGCGCGGGCCTTGGCGATCTGGAGTACCTTCCGGCCGGAGACGCGGCCCTGACCCGGCGCGCGGCGAAGTACAGCGAGCGCAAAGCGGTCGTGGTGCGCTTCAGCCGCTCTCGCGGCCGCTATGAGAGGCAAGGCATCCTGGTCGAGGAACCCGCGCTCGCGAGAGCCGAGGAGGACTGCGCCCTCGACGCCGGCGAGCGGGCGAAGGAACGCGAACGCCGGGCCGCTCACGCGCTTGGCGAGGACCGCAAGCTGGCAGCGGCGATGGCAGCGCGCATTCGGGAACTCTTTCCCCGTTGCCCGCCGGAAGAAGCTCAACGGATTGCCGGGCACACCGCCGTCAGGGGAAGCGGACGGATCGGGCGGACGGCCGCGGGACGCAGGTTGGACGAACAGGCCCTGATGCTGGCCGTCGCCGCCGCCGTTCGCCACCGGCACACCGAATACGACGCGCTCCTGGCGAGCGGCCTCGATCGTGCTCCCGCTCGCGAACGGGTCCGCGAACATGTGGAGGAGACTCTCACGGCATGGAGAGGATAGGACGGCTGGCGGTGAGGGTGGGATTCGAAGCTCAAAGGGGCTTGACAGGTCTGTAAGTTATAGACGATTCGTTCCCCACACTGCCATCTTTGCCACGGTTCCCAGCGCGCATTACCCAAATTGCCCAAATGCTGCTGTTCGGAACGTGATCTCTGACTATTCGGTTAGCTTGACGTCTTCGAACATTCTGCAAATCATCGCGGTCATACCGATGTAGTCCTGGACGGCGAGGCGAGCGCACATGGTTGCTGCCTCGTGATTGTCGGGCAATACTCTCGATGCGAAGTCCAACGAGAGCGTTCCACCCGCATCTGCCACGCTTTCTTCCGCCAACAGCGAACGTTCAAAGGCAATCAGCGACCGTTTAACGTCGTTGTAGAAACCTGCATCGACGTGTTCCGCCAAATGACGTAGCATCGCGGTTCGAATCAGAATTTGATGGTGCTGGTCAGACGTGAGTGCGCCGACAACGTAGTTTGCGGAGAAAAAGAGGAAAGCGAAATAGTCCTTGAGAAAATCGGGACCGGCAGCTTCCATTCGGTCATCAGACAACAGCGTCTCTAACCGTCTGGCGGACTCATGCTGAAATATCCGCACAACGTGGGAGCATAAGCTGACGCCGAAGTCGCCGCAGGAAACACGCCGTTTGAAGAGTCGCATAGAACCTTCCTGGATTCGATCATGATAGCCCACGGCAACGTGGATCGCACTGGGTACTCAGACCCTGATACTCCAGTTCAATGGAACACGAAAACGCTGGCATTCGATGAATGAGCGCAGAAACACGCGCTGGGCGTTGAGTGCCAGAATCAGGGCGGCTGCACCGCACAGGCTGTGTTCACCGTGTGGTCTTCCCAAACGGGGACCTGGATGTGCGAACAGCACGGTAGGCAATTTGCCGAATCACAGAATGTGTCCGTCCCGCATCCTGTTTAGTCGGCAGCCAGACGCTGGAGCATTGGACCGGCGATGCAAATTCCAAACTCCGTGGCACCAGTAAGTGATGCAGCGCCAGTCAGCGTCTTGGATTCCCGCACGGCCTGCCCAACCCGAGTCACCGCTCCCCCGGTCTGCGGTTCTAGAGAAGTTGTTCCAGCGGCTTTGCAGGACCAGTGCACGCTTCTGCCATCGCGCGACAATGGTGATTCTTTGGGCGCTCGGCACGGTGCTGCACGAGAATGCCCGGAAAAGCGTAGAAAGTAGCGACTCTCACCCCGGAAGGCGTGG
>CAYOTD010000473.1:0-4560 GCA_964406685.1 uncultured Solibacteraceae bacterium
GGACGTCGGGCTGCATGCGGAACTGCTCGTCGACGGGGACCTTGCGCAGGTTCCGGTGGCCGATGCCGAGGGCGATGGCGCCCTTGTCCACCGAGTTGTGCGCCTGCTCGGAGGTGTACATCACCAGCCCCGGCGGAACGCCGTTCAGACGGGCTTCGGGCGCCGCCTGCTCGCGGGCTGCCGCGATGGCATGGGTGGTGCTCACCGAGGCGGTGTCGTAGACGATGCCGAAGAACCCTTCCGGCAGGCCGGCCCATTCCCGCAACCAGCCCAGCACGACCTGCTCGAGCTCGGTGGCCGAGGGACTGCTCTTCCACAACATGCCGTTGACGTTGAGCGCGGCGGTCAACAGTTCGCCCAGAATGCCGGGAGCCGATCCGGTGATGGAGAAATAGCCGTGGAAGCCGGGATGGTTCCAGTGCGTGATCCCCGGCAGGATGATTTCGCGGAAGTCCGCCAGGATGCGATCCATCGGCTCGCCCTGCTCGGGGCCGGAGCGCGGGAGGCGGGCGGCAATATCGCCGGGTTTCACCCGCGCCAGCACGGGATAGTCGCGGATGCCGGCCAGAAACTCCGCGATCCAATCGACCAGCTCCGCGCCGGTCCGCCGGAACTCGTCCGCCGGCATGCCGGCGGCGTTGCGGGTGTCACTCATTTCGGATCTTCACCTCCACTGCGCCTGAAGCCTTCATTTTCGCACTCTCCGCCGGCGGCAATCTCCACCGGCGGTCGAAGCGGCCTTCGGCCACCACGTTTTCGAGCGACCCTTTGAACAGGATGAAGTCGCCAAAGCTCGACAGCACGTGGAAGGGCGCACCGCCGTAACGATACCCCGGGCGCCGGGCGAACTCCGCGCCGGTCCACCACGGCAGGCCGGAATCGATGAGCGCCAGGCGGCCGGCGAGAGGGACGAGGTAGATCAAGCCGTAGTCGGCCGCGCCCGCGTTCAACTCCAGCGGCAGCCGCGACGCAAAGCGGGCGATCAGCAGGTTGGTTTCCTTGGTGCCGAACAGCACCAGGTTGGCGCCGTAGACTTCGCTGTCGCGCGCTTCGGCGTCGGACAGCACGCGGAAGTTCAACGCCAGGCGCGCTTGCGGCGAGGACCACTCGGCCGCCGCCGCGGCCACCCGCCGCCGGCGATCGAGCTCTTCCGGCGAGGGATTGCCTCCGGTGCCGTAAACGTAGACGTGCCGCCCGGCGACCACCTCGGTCATGGGTCCCTCCGCCCCGGCGCGCTTGGCTCCGGAGGGCGTGACAGCACGCCCGTGCTTCCAACCGCGCGCTTCTCGCGTGAAGGAGAACTCGCCGGCTCCCCGGGCGGGAGGGAGCGCGACGCCATCGATGGACACGGCGAGCGGCTTGGACGGGGCGAACCGGGGATGCCCGGCCAGGTTCAGCGTGAAGCCGTCGAGGGCTCCGGTGACGGCCTCGATGCGGTTCGGCCCGGTGAAGCGGGCATCGAGCGAGGCGAGAGTGCCCGGCGTCAGGGCGTCGAACCTCACCCAATAGGCGGAGGAGTTCGCGTAGCTGCGCGCGACGAAGCGCACGCGCTCGGGAAAGCGCTGGCGGCGGAAGCGCGCGAACCAGCGGAAGATGGCGGCATCCTTGTAGGCGAAGTCCGCGGAGTTGTGCTTCACGCCGGGATACTCGGTGTAGTCGGCCTGGGCGCCCGAATCTTTCAGCCGTCTGACCCAGCCGCGCGAGGTTTCCACCGGCACCAGCGAGTCGGAGTCGCCGTGGAAGAAGTGGGCGGGAAGGTTCAGAAGGTTCGGCGCCAGTTCTTCGAGTCCCGGAGGACCGGCGGGGCAGACGGGCGCGATAGCCGCCCACAGGTCCGGGCGCGACAGGCCAAGCCACAGCGTACCGCCGCCGCCCATGGAAGGGCCGGTCAGGTAGACGCGGTCCTCGTCGATGGGGAACCGCTTGCCAATGTCGGCCATCATGTCGAGCACATCGCGCTCGGCGATGCCCTGGTATCCCATGCTGCCGCGCGCCAGCGGAGAGGCGACGATGAAGTCGACCTCGGGCAGAGGCGGGAACCGGCGGGTGGCCTCGGCGTCGCTCTCCCCCGGACGGTTGCCCAGGCCGAAGACGCGCCGCAGATTCAGACGGTGGTTGGAGCCCGCTCCGTGCAGGCTGACGACCAGCGGGTAGCGCTTCGCCGGGTCGAAGTTCCGCGGAAGGTAGAGTCCGTAGGGCTGGTCGGAATCGTCCACGCCGGAGAAGAACGTGACCACCTGCGGGCCGGAGGGGTAAGACTGCGCGAAGGCCGGCGCCGCGGCCAGCACAAGCAACGGGAGAAGCCGCCGCATCTCAGCATTCTTTCTTCACCTGGGACAGCCAGGCGGGAAACCACTCGGCGAACCCGGCCAGGCTGCGCTCCTCCGCCGGGCCGGAGGGAATGGCGTGCGGACCTGTCTTGAGACCCCGCAGGCGAACGGCTTCGCGCACGCCGATGGGAGCGGGCAGCGCGTCGACCCGCTCGTTGAACTCCTGGAGGCGGGCCTCCAGCACGGCCACTTTGGTTTCGTCGCCCGCCTGGATGGCGCGGTCCAGAGCGAGGAGCAGTTCGGGGAAGGCGCAGGCGACCCCGGAGACCACGCCGTGCGCGCCGGCTTTGCGCCCGCGGGTGAACAGGATGTCGTTGCCCACCATGTGGAGAAAGGGCGTGCGCTCGCGCTGCGCGGCGAGTTGGGCGAAGTAGTCCCATTCGCCGCTGGAATCCTTGATGCCGGCGAAGCGGCCCGTGGCCAGCAGGCGGCAGGCGGTTTCCGGCTCCAAGGGAGTGGTGAAGAACGGAATGTGGTAGAGTAGCACGGGAGTCCGCGCGGGGGCGTCCTCGATGAAATCGAGGTAGAACCGCTCGACCTGCTCCTGGCCGTAGCGGAAGTAGTAGGGCGGCATCAGCAGCAGCGCCGCCGCTCCGGCGCCGGCGGCCGCATCGGCCAACTCCAGGGCACCGTCGAGCGTGGAGTGCGAGACATTGACGATGACCGGCAGGTTGGTCCGCTTGACGGCGAAGGCGGCAAAACGGACCCGCTCTTCGAAATCGAAGTGAACGAATTCCCCCGTCGAGCCCAGCAGCGCGATGCTGGCCACGCCGCTCCCCGCCAGAAAATCAATGACGTCGAGGGCCGCCGCCACATCGATGGCAAAGCCGTTGGCCCGCCGCGGCGTAATGGCCGCGGCCGAGACTCCCAGAATCTCCGTCTTCATCTCTGTTCCGTCCTGTTTAGTTATACAATGTCAGGGTTCGAAGTAGGGACCAAGGAGCGTCATTGTGGAATCAAGAAGATCCTTTCTAGAGAAGTCCGCCCTGGGCGCCGGCGCCTTTACCATCATCCGGCCGGAGCTGGTCCGGGGGGCCGGCAAGGAGAAGCTGAAGGCCGGGGTGATCGGCTGCGGTGGCCGCGGCACGCAGGCGGTGGAGAACCTGTTGACGGGCGATCCCAACGTCGAGCTGACCGCCATGGCCGATGTGTTCGAGGACCGGCAGGAAAGCTCGCTCAAGAGGTTGCGGGGAATGCCGCCGGAGATCTCCAACCGGGTCAAAGTGACGCCCGAGAGCCGTTTCGTCGGCTTCGATGCCTTCAAGAAGGTGCTTGCCTCCGACATCGACGTCGTGCTGCTGGCGACTCCTCCCGGCTACCGCCCCGAGCACTTCGAAGCCGCTGTCAATGCTAAGAAGCACGTTTTCTGCGAGAAGCCGTTCGGCACCGACCCGGTGGGCGTGCGCCGTTTCATGGCGGCCGCCCGGAAGTCCGAGGAGATGAAACTGACGGTGGTGACGGGTGCCCAGCGGCGCTTCGCGCTGGACTACGGCGAGACGGTCGACAGGATCCACCAGGGCGCCATCGGCGACATCGTCGCCACCTATGCCAACTGGGTCGGAGGCCCCGTCATTCAGCAGAAGGCGCGCAAGCCGGATTGGGGCGACATGGAATGGCAGCACCGCGCCTGGTACAGCTTCGTGTGGATATGCGGCGACCAGGTGGTGGAGCAACACCTGCACAACATCGATGTTTGCAACTGGGTCATGAACGCACACCCGGTGAAGGTGGTCGCTTCGGGCGGAGCGGTCTGGCGGCCCAAGGAAGAGATCTACGGCAACATCTACGACCACCTGAGCGCGGACTTCACCTACGCCAACGGTGTGCATATGTCCAGCTACTGCCGCCAGTATCCGCAGGGCTGCGCCCAGGACATCAGCGAGCTGATCGTGGGCACCAAGGGCCGCAGCAACGGCTACTCGTTCGGCACCGGCAAGCGGGCGCGCTTCCAGTCGCCGCTGGATAACGATTACGTGCGTGAGCACATCGCCATGGTGAAGTCCATCCGCGGCGACGGGCCCTACATCAACCACGCCATGGCGGTGGCCGAATCCACCATGACCTGCATCATGGCGCGCGAGTCGGCGTATTCGGGCCTGGAGATCACCTGGGACATGATCATGAACTCCAAGCTCGATCTGCAACCCAAGAACTTCGACTACAAGTTGAAGATGGATGTCCCGCCGCTTCCCGTGCCGGGACAGTATAAGTTCATCTGAGTCCGGAGGCA
>CAYOTD010000474.1:0-4557 GCA_964406685.1 uncultured Solibacteraceae bacterium
CATCGACGTCGACGGCAAGGAGGCCCTGGCCTTCGCCGTGCTGGCCTTCGAAACCTGGCACGGAAGGCCACCCAATCTCCCTTCGGCCACCGGCGCCCGCCGCGCCGCCGTCCTCGGCAAGATCGTCCGCGCCTGAGCGGGCCGGTTCCGAGTCCTGGCCCTCCCCCTGCGAGTGGAACAATTTCGGAACAATGTTTTACGTTCCAGCCGCGAATTTCCGGGTATGCTGAACGTACAATCCGAGTACATTGGAAGACATTGTGCCGATCCAGTTCACCTTCCGGGAACCCGGCGCGCCGCGCTATGAGCAACTGGCGCAGGCGATCGAGAACGCCATTCACGCGGGGGAACTGAAGCCGGGCGACCGCCTCCCGCCGGTGCGGGAACTGGCGGCGGAGGCGGGCGTCAGCCTGACCACGGTGACGGCAGCCTTCGAAGTGCTCAGCCAGCGGAACCTGATCTACGCCCATGTGGGACGCGGGACGTTCGTAGCCGTCACGGGCCGGAGCGAAGCGTCCAGGCCGATCCGGCGGAGCGGCGGCTCCGGGTGGAGGCGGCGGCTGCTCATGAATCTGGGGGCGAGGCTGCAAGGACTGCACCCGGGCGCGATGGACTGTAGCACGGGGCGTCCCGACGTGGCGCTGCTGCCGGTCAAGGTGGTGCGGCGGGCGTTGGCTTCGGTGGCGCGGAAGGTGACGGCGGAGGAGTTGCAGTACGCGGGTCCGGAGGCCGTCGAGCCGCTGGCGCGGGTGCTGGTGCCGCTGCTGGAGAAGGACGGGATCGAGGCCGGCGCGGAGAACCTGCTGATCGGATCGTCGGCGCAGCAGTTGATGATGCTGTCCCTCGAGGTGGCATCCCGGGGGCGGGAGACGGCAGTGGCGGTGGAAGAGCCGGGGTACCCGACCATCATGGACGCCTTCGAAAGGGCGGGCGCGCGGCTGGTTGGAGTGGCGGTGGACGAAGAGGGCGCGGTTCCCGATTCGCTGGAGGCGGCGCTGGCGGCCGGCGCCGGCATGGCGCTGCTGACACCGGCGGCGCACAACCCCACCGGAGCGTCCTGGTCTCCGCAGCGGCGGGCGGCGCTGGCCGCGGTGCTGGCGCGGCATCCGCAGGTGGTGGCGGTGGAAGACGACCAGTTCGCCGGGATCGCCAACGCCAGGCCGGGCTCGCTGCTCTCCGACGAGCGGCTCCCGGTGATCTACATCCGGTCGTTCTCGAAATCGATCGGGCCGGACTTGCGGATCGCGGCGGCGGTGACGCGTCCCCGCCTGCGTGCGCTGCTGGCGGAGGCCAAGAGCTTCGCCGACGGGTGGACCTCGCGGATGATGCAGAAGACGCTGGCGGCCATCCTGGCGGACGAGGAATTGCCGGGCCTGCTGGCGCGGGCGCGGGAAGCCTACGGCGAGCGGCGGCGGCGGGCGGCCGCGGCGCTCAACGGCGTACTGCGGGCGCATCAGGGTTCCACGTGGTGTGGGCCGGACGGACTGAACCTGTGGGTGCACCTGCCGCCCGGCCTGGAGTCGGCGGTGGTCATCGAACGGGCCGCCGCGGCGGGTGTGCGGGTAGCGCCCGGCGAAGCGTTCTTCCTCCATCCCGGCCACGGCGAGGCGCTTCCGCTGCAAGCCGGCTCGGGGGCGGCGGGGAGGGCGGCGGTGGCCGGGCGGCTGGCGGCGGAGGCGGCGCTGGCGTCGCGTTCGAAGGAGCATGGCCCGATCTATGTCTGAGAAGAAAACGGTGGTGGTGGCCGGCAGCCTGGACACGAAGGGGCGCGAGTTCGAGTTCGTGACCCGGCTGCTGGAACAGCGCGGCCTGGAAGTGTTGGTGGTGGATTTCGGCGTGATGGGAGAGCCGGGGTTCGCGCCGTCGATCTCCGCCCGGGACGTGGCCGCGGCCGGGGACGGAGACTTGCCGCGGCTGCGCGCCACAAGGGACAAGGCCGAGGCCATGCGGGTGATGCGGCGGGGCCTGGCGCGGGTGGTGAACAGACTGTTCGCCGAAGGAAGGCTGGACGGGATCCTGGGCATGGGCGGCACGGGGGGAACGGCGATCGCCTCGGCGGCGATGCGGGAACTGCCGATGGGACTGCCCAAGGTGCTGGTCTCGACGGTGGGATCGGGCGATGTGTCGGCGTACGTGGGTTCGCGCGATATCGTCGTCATCCCCTCGGTGGTGGACGTGGCCGGCATCAACCGCATCAGCCGGCTGGTGTATGCCAATGCCGCGGCGGCCCTCGCCGGCATGGTGCTGGCTCCGGCGCCGGCAACGGCGGAGGACCGCCCACTGCTGGCCGCCTCCATGTTCGGCAATACCACGGCGTGCATCGACAGGGCGCGCGCGGCTTTCGAGACCGCGGGCTACGAGGTGCTGGTGTTCCACGCCACCGGGAGCGGCGGGCGGACCATGCAGAGCCTGATCGCGGACGGGCTGATCGGCGGGGTCTTCGACGTGACCACCACGGAACTGGCGGACGAAGTCTGCGGCGGGGTGTTCAGCGCGGGGGCGGAGCGGGTGCGGATGGGAGCCTCTCGGAAGGTCCCGTTGGTGCTGGCTCCCGGCTGCGTGGACATGTGCAATTTCGGGGCGCGCGGCACGGTGCCGGAGAAGTACCGCAACCGGCTGCTCTATGAATGGAATCCCAACGTGACCCTGCTGCGCACCAACGTGGAAGAGAACCGGCGCATCGGCGCGCTGCTGGCCGAGACGGCCAACCTGTGCGCCGGCCCGGCGGCGGTGCTGGTCCCGCTCGGGGGCGTATCCATGCTGGACAGCCCGGGCAACGTCTTCTGGGACCCGGAGGCCGACCGCGCCTGCTTGGAAGCGATGAAGGAAGCTCTGCGGCCGGGCATTCCGGTGATCGAGGTGGAAGCCAACATCAACCAGCCGCCATTCGCCGGCCGGGCCGTGCGGGAACTGCTGGCAATGCTTACGACAAAGGTTGATTCATGAGCGTGGAAAGACAAGAGTGCATCCGAAGACTGCGCGACACCGTCGCGAGCGGCCGGCCGCTGCTGGGCGCAGGCGCGGGAACGGGGATCAGCGCCAAGTGCGCGGAGGCGGGCGGAGCCGACCTGATCGTGATCTACAACTCGGGCCGCTTTCGCATGGCGGGCCGGGGTTCGCTGGCGGGGTTGATGCCTTACGGAGACGCCAACCAGATCGTGGTGGAGATGGCGCGCGAGGTGCTGCCCATTGTGACGCACACGCCCGTGCTGGCCGGAGTGTGCGGCACCGATCCGTTCCGCCTGATGGACGTGTTCCTCCGGCAGTTGAAGGAGATGGGCTTTTCCGGCGTGCAGAACTTCCCCACGGTGGGCCTGATAGACGGGGTCTTCCGCGCCAACCTGGAAGAGACCGGGATGAGCTACGCGTCGGAGGTGGATGTGATCGCGCGGGCCTCGCGCCTGGGTCTGCTCACCACGCCTTACGTGTTCAACGAGGAGGACGCCCGCCAGATGGCCCGCGCGGGCGCGGACGTGCTGGTGGCGCACGTGGGGTTGACCACCAAGGGCAGCATCGGCGCCAGGACGGCGCTCACCCTGGATGAAGCGGCCAACCTGGTGCAGCGCATTGCCGACGCGGGCAAGTCGGTGCGGCCCGACATCCTGGTGATCTGCCACGGCGGGCCGATTTCGGAGCCGGAGGACGCGGCCTACGTGCTGGCGCACACGCGCGGGGTGTCGGGGTTCTTCGGCGCGTCTTCCATCGAACGGCTGCCCACCGAAGGCGCCATCAAAACGCAGGTGGAGAGGTTCAAGGAGATTCGACTATGACCAGACGAGCCTGTTTGTCCCTGGCGGGCGGCGCTGCCCTCTACGCGGCCGCGCGGCCCGTCCGGCTGCTGATCCTGACCGGCGGCCATCCCTTCCAGGAAGACGAGTTCTTCCGGATGTTCGACGCGCTGAAGCAGATCCGCTATACGCACGTGCGCTTCGGCAAGGACGCCGAGGGCAAGCTGAACCCGGAGGCCGCCTCCGAGTACGACGCCATGGTGTTCTACGACATGCACCAGAATCCCGAGCCGCACTGGAATGCGTGGATGCAACTGCTCGACCGCGGCATGCCCAGCGTGTTCCTGCACCATGCGCTGGGATCGTACGTCAAGGTTCCCCAATACCTGGACGTGGTGGGCGGGCGCGCGCGCTTCGGGACGAAGATCGTTCCGGGCGGCATCAGCACCTTCTACAAGTACGATCAGGACCTGCGGGTGCACATCGCGGACCCGCGTCACCCGATCACGGAGGGCTTGCAGGACTTCACCATCCGCGACGAGTGCTACCGGGGATTCTACGTGCGGCCGGATGCGCACATCCTGCTGACCACCGACCACCCGGCCAACAACGTCGAGATCGCCTGGACCTACCGCTACGGGAAGTCCAACGTCGTGTACCTGCAACTGGGGCACGACCAGGCAGCATACCGCCACCCGAGCTTCCGCACGCTGGTGGAGCGGAGCATCCGGTGGGTCATGGAGGCGAAACCATGAACCCGACGCGACGGCAGGTACTCCAGGCTGGCGGCGCGGCAAGCGCCCTGCGCGTCCCGGGGGCCAACGACCGG
>CAYOTD010000475.1:0-4545 GCA_964406685.1 uncultured Solibacteraceae bacterium
GAGCTAATTTGAGAAAAGCTGCCCGCTACACGGGCAAACAGCGCGGCGCGTTACACGGTAGGGCTCTTTCATCCCCTACAACATGCCGGTTTATCCCGGCGCACTCTGCCCCCGGTTTTCGCCCGAACCGACTAGCGCCACGAGCTGCTAAGCCGGCCGGCTTCCGGTTTCGTTCTGGAACACCGTCCCGTTCCCGGATGGCACAGGTGTGCCAGAACCGGCAGATTCTTGTCGTCAAGAGCCCCAAGAACGACTTAGCTGCCTGTTTTTCAGTGGCTTACAGTTTGGCACAACGCGTGCTTATCAAGAGGCGTCGTGAAAAGTAAGGAGAGCTCGAGGAACGAAGGTCGATCCACAACAGTATCTTCCCTGCCGTAACCTTCTCCCAACTTGCAGTCACCGCCTTCTCCTACCAGGCAAATCCTTCCCGGCCGGTTCCTCGAGCCCAATCCCCACCGGAAGGGAAACCCGATACCGCACCGGCGCCAGTCTCTACAGCGACCACTCCGCCTTGCGCAGCACCGCTTTGCCGCCCTTCGGCGCTTCGTACCAGACCGTTACCAGCCGCCCGTTGGGCAGTTCCACGGTGGAGGGATAGCCGAGGTCGCGGCGGACCCCGTCGTCGGAGATGGTCTTCGCCTCCGACCACGTCCGTCCGTGGTCCGTGCTCACGCGCGCCTGGTTGCCGAAGGGCTGGCGGCGGTAACCGTAGGACATCAGCAGCCGCCCGTCGCGCAGCCGCAGCAGGTGCGAGGGCAGGCCCCATACCCCGATCGAGCGCGGCACGCTCCAGGTCTTGCCGCCGTCGACGGATTCCGATTGCAGCGTCTCGCCGGTGTTCTCGCCGCGGTTCTCGTTGCGGATCTGCGCCAGAATCCGGCCATCCGCCGTCTCCACCGCGTGCAACTCGTGGTAGCCGGTCACGCTGTCGCCGGGCCGCGTGGGGATGTCGGCCAGCCAGCGCCACGTGCGCCCGTCGTCGGTGGATTCGCAGACGCCCACCTTCCCTTCCCCTTCCCACAACTGCTTGCCCGCGTACAGCAGCCGTCCACCGGACAGCGCCACCGGCCCATGCGGGCTGTTCACCGGCACGCGGTACGGCGCCGACCACGTCATCCCGCCGTCGGTAGAGCGCAGCATCCACGAACCCAACAACGCCTTGCGCTGTTCCGCGCTCGCCCGCCGCTCGACCGCTTCCCACATCCGGCGCCGCTCGGCGGTCCAGTTGGCGGCGTCGCGCTTCCAGGTGTTCTCGTAGGCCAGCGAGGTGAAGGTGGTGATCAGCAGCGTGCCGGCGGGCGTCTCCAGCACTCCCCCGTCGCGGTCGTCGATGGGCGAATCCATCACCACCTCCGGCCAGCTCCAGGTGCGGCCCCCGTCGGGCGACCGCATCAGCTCCACCCGGCCGAACGGGCAGATGTGCGCCTCCCGCCCGCCGGAGTAAGCCACCAGCAGCTCCCCGTTGCTCCGCCGAATCAGGGTCGGCCAGCCCTGGTAGTAAGCCGGTTGCTGCGTGATCGTCTCGATCGCGGCCGCTTGAGCCGCGCTGCCCGCCCGCACCGCCGCGGCCGCAGCGCCCGCGCGCAGCCATGTCCTTCTTGTCACCATGTTCTCCCCTTATCCGGCGGCGGTCTCACGCCGGCAGTCTCGATTCGCCCATGAGAAAGGCGTCGATCGAGCGGGCCGCCCTGCGGCCTTCGGCGATGGCCCAAACCACCAGCGACTGGCCGCGGCGCATGTCCCCCGCCGCAAAGACGCCCGGCACGCTGGTCGAATAGTCTTCGCCGCAGGCGACGTTGCCGCGCGCGTCGATCTCCACGCCCAACTGTTCGATCATACCGCCGCGCACCGGCCCGGTGAATCCCATGGCCAGCAACACCAGATCGGTCTCGACGGTGAACTCGGACCCCGCGACCGGCTCGAACCCCGGCGCCGGTCCCACACGCACGGCGCTCAGCGCGCGCACCCGCCCCTGCTCGTCGCCCACGAATCCGGTCGTCGCCACGCTCCACTCCCGCCCGCCGCCCTCTTCGTGCGCGGCTTCGGAGCGAAGCTGGAGCGGCCACAGCGGCCACGGAGTCAGCGGCGAACGCTCCTCCGGCGGCTTGGGCAGGATCTCGAACTGATGGATGGATGCCGCCTTCTGCCGGTGCGCCGTGCCCAGGCAATCGGCTCCGGTATCGCCCCCGCCGATGATGACCACGCGCCGGCCCGCCGCCAGGATGGGATCGGCGCCCCGCGCGGCGTCTGCCTGGATGTCCAGGTCCCCGGCCACGCGCTTGTTCTGCTGCGGCAGGTAGTCCATGGCGAAGTGGATGCCCTTCAGTTCCCGCCCCGGCACGTTGAGATCGCGCGGCGCCTCGGCCCCGCCGGCCAGCAGCAGCGCATCGTACTCCTTGCGCAGGTCTCCGGCCGGAATGTCGTGCCCCACCCAGGCGCGCGTGCGGAACTCGATGCCCTCCTCCGTCATTTGTCCGACGCGGCGGTCGAGCTGGCGCTTCTCCATCTTGAAGTCGGGGATGCCGTAGCGCAGCAGCCCGCCGATGCGGTCCGCCTTCTCGAAGACCGTGACGCTGTGGCCGGCGCGGTTCAACTGCTGCGCGGCCGCCAGTCCCGCCGGCCCCGAGCCGATCACCGCCACGCGCTTGCCGGTGCGCTGTACGGGCGGCTCGGGCACGATCCAGCCCTCGGCGAAAGCGTGGTCCACAATGGTGCGCTCGATCAGCTTGATGGTAACTGGAGGCTGGTTGATGCCGAGCACGCAGGCGGCCTCGCACGGAGCCGGGCAGACCCGGCCGGTGAACTCGGGGAAGTTGTTGGTCGAATGCAGGACGCGGATGGCGTCGCGCCAGCGGCCCTTGTAGGTAAGATCGTTCCAGTCGGGGATGATGTTGTTCAGCGGGCAACCGGTGTGGCAGAACGGCACCCCGCAATCCATGCAGCGCGCCCCCTGGGTGCGCGCCTTGTCGAGCGGGAATTCGCTGTAGACCTCGAGGTAGTCGTTGACGCGCTCGGCCACGGGACGCCGCTCCGGCGTCTCCCGCGTGTACTCCATGAAGCCGGTGACTTTGCCCATCGTTGCGCCCTCCTACGCCACAGCTTCCTGGCGTTCCGCCGCTTCCGCCATCGGCAACATGTACGGTTCCTTGCGTGCCGCCACGCCCAGCACCCGCTTGTACTCGTGCGGGAAGACTTTGACGAAGCGCGGCAGCAGGTTCTGCCAGTTCTCCAGAATGCAGCCGGCGCGCGCGCTCCGGGTGAGCGTGCGGTGCCGCTCCACCAGCGACCGGACCAAGGCCGCGTCGCTGTCCGCCAGCGGTTCGAGATCGACCGAGGCGCGGTTGCACATGCGGGCGCAGAACTCGCCCGTCTCATCCAGCACGTAGGCGACGCCGCCGGTCATCCCGGCCGCGAAGTTCCGGCCGGTTTTACCCAGCACCACCACCGTGCCTTTGGTCATGTACTCGCAGCCGTGATCGCCCACCGCCTCCACCACCGCCGTGGCGCCCGAGTTGCGGACGGCGAACCGTTCCCCGGCCATGCCGTTGAAATACGCCTCGCCGCTGGTGGCGCCGTAGAGCACGACGTTACCCACGATGATGTTGTCCTCGGCCACGAACGTCGCCGTGCGCGGCGGGTGGAGGATCAGTTTGCCGCCCGACAGCCCCTTGCCGGTGTAGTCGTTGGCGTCACCCTCCAGCGTGAGGGTCACACCCGGCGCCAGAAACGCGCCGAAGCTCTGCCCCGCCGAGCCGGTGAAGTGGATCTGGATGGTGTCCTCGGGCAGCCCCTCCGAACCGTAGCGCCGCGCGATGGAGCCGCTCAGCATCGCGCCCACCGTGCGGTGCACGTTGCGGATCGGCAGGTGGATCTCGACCGGCTTTTTCGACTCCAGCGTGTAGCGCGCGTGGTCGATCAACTTGTAGTCGAGCGCCTGCGACAGCCCGTGATCCTGCCCGATGACGCAGCTTCGCGCCACGCGCGTAGGCACCGGGGGGTTGTACAGGATCGTCGAGAAGTCGAGCCCCTTGGCCTTCCAGTGTTCCTGCGCCGGCCGCGCTTCCAGCCGGTCCACGCGCCCCACCATCTCGCCCACCGTGCGGAAGCCCATGGCGGCCATGATCTCGCGCATCTCTTCGGCCACGTAGAAGAAGTAGCGGACGACGTCGTCGGGCGTGCCTGTGAACCGGGCGCGCAGCACCGGGTCCTGGGTGGCGATGCCCACCGGACTGGTATTCAGGTGGCACTTGCGCATCATGACGCAGCCCATGGCGATCAGCGGCATGGTGGCAAAGCCGAACTCCTCCGCCCCCAGCAGGGCGGCGATGGCGACGTCGCGCCCGGTCTGAAGCTTGCCGTCGGTTTCCAGCCGCGTCCGTCCCCTCAGGTCGTTCATCACCAGCACTTGCTGCGTCTCGGCCAGGCCGAGCTCCCAGGGAATGCCGGCGTGCTTGATCGAGCTCAACGGCGACGCCCCCGTTCCGCCCGAATCGCCCGAGATCAGGATCAGGTCGGCGTGCCCTTTCGCCACCCCGGCGGCCACCG
>CAYOTD010000476.1:0-4525 GCA_964406685.1 uncultured Solibacteraceae bacterium
GTTCAGGTGGCTGACGTCCGGCGCCCCGCCCAGCCCGTCCTGGTCAAACGCGAACGGGTAGAAAGTAGTCTGCGCCGCGGCCACGACAGCAAAGAGCACAACAAGAAGGCACTTCATCACGACGTTCATACGCGGCTACTGATGTCATAGCACGAACGCGAAGGCAGCAAGACCCGCGCGCCAGTTGACGCCTGCACGGTTCACGTGCCGTGTGGGGTCAGCCCTTTTGGGCTGCCGCCGGGCTTCGTCCCGGCGCTCCGGCTCCGCCGCGCCGAAGCGCGGCGGCAGGCTCGAAAGCCTGGCCCCACCAGGAGCACCTACATCTCCCGGCGGTTCTCGAGCGACTTCGACATGGTGACCTCGTCGGCGAATTCCAGGTCGCTGCCCACCGGAATCCCCATGGCGATGCGCGTCACCCGCACCCCCAGCGGCTTGAGCAGGCGCGACAGGTAGGCCGCCGTGGCTTCGCCTTCCACCGTGGGGTTGGTCGCCAGGATGACTTCCTTCACTTCTCCGCTCCCCAACCGCTCCACCAGGTTCTTGATACGAAGCTGCTCGGGGCCGACGCCGCGCAGCGGCGATAGCGAGCCATGCAGCACGTGGTAGCGGCCCTCGAACTGCCGCGTGGTCTCCACCGGCAGGATGTTGTGCGGCTCCTCCACCACGCAGATCACCGCCGGGTCGCGGTTCGGATCGCGGCAGTACGGGCAAAGCTCGCTGTCGGAGATGTTGTTGCAGACGGCGCAGATGCCCAGCTTGTCCTTGACGTCGAGAACCGCCTGCGCCAGCCGCCCGGCGTCCTCGCGCGGCGCCCGCAACACGTGGAACGCCAGCCGCTGCGCCGACTTCTGCCCAATCCCCGGCAGGCGCTTGAATTCCTGGATCAGGCGGGCGAGCGGTTCGGCGAAATCCGGCATGGTCTAGAACATCCCTGGCGGCAGGCCCATCCCTCCGAGCATGCCCTGCATCTTGCCCTGCGCCTCTTCCTCGGCCTTCTTGAACGCTTCGTTGGCGGCCGCCAGGACAAGGTCCTGAAGCATCTCGATATCGCCCGCCACTTCCTGGTCGATCTTCACTTCCAGCAGCCGCTTCTGGCCGTCCATCTTGACCGTAACCATTCCCCCGCCGGCCGAAGCCTCGACACGGATGGCCGCGATCTCTTCCTGCAAGCGCTGCTGCATCTGCTGCGCCTGCTTCATCATCGTCTGCATGTTGCCGGGCAGTTTCATGCCAACTCCTTCTCGATCCCCCTCATTCTTTCAGATTCCGGATGGCGCGCACCTGCCCCTCGGGGAACATCTCGCGGAAGCGCTTCACTTCCGGATGGTCGAGCGCGCGGCGCGAGGTTTCCTCGTCGCTCACCGCGGGGGCCGGGCTCGCGGCCGGACGCGACGCCGGCGGAGCCGCGGACTCCACCGTCCGGACCTTGAAGCGCATGGGGCGGCCGGCCGCTTTCTCGACCGCTTTTTGCAGGTCCGCCGGGGTCATCGCCAGCGTGTAGTCCTTGGGGGTCTCGAAGATCAACTCGCCCCCCGCTTCCGTCACCTCGGAGTGCTCCACCGCGTCGGCCGTGAACGGCATGCCCAACTCGACCAGGGCGGCGTGGACCTTCCCGCGCCAGTCGCCCGCCTCCAGCGGCTTGGGAGCCGCCTTGCGCGCGCTGTCCATGGCGAACGGCGACGGCCCCACGCGCGGTTTCGACGCCGCCGCGGAGGCCGCCGCCGGCGCGGCCTGCTTGGGCGGAGCGGCCTCGCCCGCCACTGCGGCGAGGGCCTCTTCAATCGACAGGAGCCGTCCGGCGTGCACCAGCTTCAGTAGCCCCATTTCGAGGTGAAATCGGGGCTGGAGCGAAAACTGCATCTCGCGGAACAGGTCGAGCGCGATCTGGAGATACCGGGTCAGGTCTTCCTCGGAGAATCCCGCCGCCGCCTGCGCCAGCCGCTCCTGCTCCGCCGGCGAGGCCGCCACCAGGCGCGTTCCCGCCCCGGCCACCCGCACCACCAGCAGGTTGCGGAAGTAGCGCGCCAGCTCGCGGCAGAAATGCTGGAGGCTGTGGCCGTTGCGCTCGAGTTCCTGGATGATCTCCAGCATGCGCTTAGCATCGCCCGCCGCCAGCGCCTCGCACACCTGCCCGAGGGTATCCAGGGAGAAAGCGCCCAGCAGCGCCCGCACCTCCGCCGCGCTCAGCTTCGCCCCGCAGCAGGCGATGGCCTGGTCGAGAGCCGACAGCGAGTCGCGCACGCTGCCCTCCCCCGCCTGCGCCAGCACGGCGAGGGTTTCGGCGTCGGTCTCGATGCCCTCCTGTTGCGCGATCCACTCCATGCGCGCCACCACCTCGGCGAAATCCACCGAGCGGAAACTGAAGTGCTGGCAGCGGGAAGCGATGGTGGTGGGGATCTTGTGCGCTTCGGTGGTGCACAGCACGAACACAACCCAGTCGGGCGGCTCTTCCAGCGTCTTCAACAGCGCGTTGAAAGCCTCGCTGGTGATCTGGTGCGCCTCGTCGATGATGAAGACCTTGTAGCGGTCGCGCGCCGGGCGATACCGCACGTTCTCGCGCAGCTCGCGCATCTCGTTGATGCCGCGGTTGGAGGCGGCGTCGATCTCGATGACGTCCACCGCCGACCCCAGGGCGGTTTCGCGGCAACTGGCGCACTCCCCGCAGGGCGCGGCCGTGGGCCCGTTCACGCAGTTCAAACACCGCGCCAGGATGCGCGCCACCGTCGTCTTGCCCGTGCCCCGCTGTCCGGAGAAGATGTAGCCGTGCGCGATCCGCGACTGCTTGATGGCGTTTTCCAGCGTGGTCCGGACGTGCTCCTGGCCGATCAACTCGGCGAAAGTCTGGGGCCGGTATTTTCTGGCGATGACCTGGTACATGGGGCAGGCAGCGCCAGGCTCCGGGTGATCCGCGGCACACGAGTTAAACCGCTACCGTTGCTTCCTTCCGGACCTGGCGGGGTTCGCAGCCGCTCATTGCACGGAGCCCGGAACCTGACCTCCTCATGCTAACACGAGCGGCGCGGCCGGCTGCTTCCGCCGTCCGGACTGCTACAATGGGATCACTGGGCTTCAAATGATTGCGGCCACCGGAATCGCCGAGGAGATCCTGTCGCTCAAGCGGGAGCGTCGCGCCATTCTGTTGGCCCACCACTACCAGGAGTCCGAGATCCAGGAGTTGGCCGACGCCATCGGCGATAGCCTCGAGCTGGCGCGCAAGGCCCGCCAGTTCGAGGGCGACGTCATCGCCTTCTGCGGCGTCCGCTTCATGGCCGAGACGGCGAAGATCCTCAACCCGGAACGCAAGGTCGTCGTGCCGGACTCGGAGGCCAGTTGCAGCCTGGTCGACGGTTGCCCGCCGGAGCCCATCCTGGCCTACCGCAAGCGCCACCCGGACCACGTGATCGTGGCCTACATCAACACCTCGGCCGAGGTGAAGGCGGTCTCCGACATCATCTGCACCTCGCGCAATGCCGTCGATGTGGTGCGCTCGATCCCGCCGGAGAAGCCGGTCCTGTTCCTGCCGGATTCCAACCTAGGCCACCACGTCAAGCGCCAGACCGGCCGCGAGAACATGCGGATCTGGCAAGGACTCTGCATCGTCCACGCCACCTGGACTAGCCGCCGGCTGGAGCGCGCCCTGGCCGAGCATCCCGGCGCGCTGGTGGCGGCCCACCCGGAATGCTCGCGCGATGTCCTCGCCCTGGCCAACTACATCGGATCGACCTCCGGCATCATCGAATGGTGCGTGCGCAACCCGGGCCGGGAGTTCATCGTGATGACCGAGAGCGGCGTATCGCACTCCCTCAAGCGCCTGGCCCCGGAAAAGAGCTTCTGGTTCATCCCCAACGAGAACTGCAATTGCAGCGAGTGCCCGTACATGAAGCGCAACACGCTCGAGAAGCTGCGGGACTCGCTGCGCGACCTGGCCCCGGAAGTCACCCTACCCCCCGGCATCATGGAGCGGGCGCGCGTCCCCATCGACCGCATGCTCGCGCTCGGGTGAGGCCAGCTTGACGGCGCCGCTCGTCGACACCTTCGGCCGTCCCCACGACAACCTCCGCCTGAGCGTCACCGACCGCTGCAACATCCGCTGCTTCTACTGCATGCCGGAACACCCGGTCGAGTTCGTCCCGCGCGGCGGCATCCTCAGTTTCGAAGAGATCGAGCGGGTGGCCCGCCTCGCCGTGCGCCTGGGCGTTAGCAAGCTGCGCGTCACCGGCGGCGAGCCGCTGGTGCGCCGCGATCTTCACCGCCTGGTCGCGCGCCTGGCCGCCGTGGACGGCGTCCGCGACCTCGCGCTCACCACCAACGGCGTGCTGCTGGCCGAACAGGCCGAAGCGCTCTACCGCGCCGGCCTGCGCCGCATCAATATCCACCTGGACACCCTCGACCGCGGCCGCTTCCTTGAGATCACGCGCCGCGACGAACTGGATCGCGTGCTGGAAGGCATCGAGGCCTGCCTCCGCCTGGGCTTCCAGCCCATCAAGATCAACGCCGTGGCGGTGAAAGGACTCGTCGAGCCCGA
>CAYOTD010000477.1:0-4512 GCA_964406685.1 uncultured Solibacteraceae bacterium
GTCCACCACTCCGTCCCCGCAACCGCAGCCCACCGGAGTCCCGGTCACCTTGCCGCGCTCGGCGTCGGAGTGCTGCACGGAGATGTCCTTGGCGTGCAAGTGAACCAGCCGCGAGCCGATGCGTTCCAGGGCGGCGTAGATATCCTCCCCGGCCAGATAGGCGTTGCCGGTGTCGTAGTTGACCCGCAGCAGCGGGTGGTCCACCAGCGTGGCGAGGCGCATCAGCCCGTCCGTAGTCTTCGAGATCGCCTGGTGCGGCTCGATGCCGATCGAGATGCCGTAGCGCTCCGCCACCCGCAGCACGCTCTTCAGCGTGTACCGCATTACCGGCCAGACCTCTTCGTCCGCGATCCACGACGGCCGGTAGCTCTCGTCCGTGTTCACCACCGGCGCCTTGAGCACGGCGGCGAACTGGATGGCCCGCTGCAAGTACATGACGCTGATCTCGGGCCGCATCAGCGGGCAGTGCGCGCTCACCGCGGAGGCCTTCACTCCGTTCTGGTCCAGGATGTCCTTGATGAAGTGCGGGTCTTCTTCCATCGATACGGAATGATAGTAACCCGCCTCGCTCATCAGCTCCCGGCCGTTGTGGAGCATCGGCTCCACATACTTGTAGCCGATCTTGGCGGCCATCTCCACTCCGGCGGCGAACGGCTTCTCGGAGCGCCGCACAAACTCCATGTTCAGTCCGGCTTCAATACTCATACGTCCCACTCCTTCCGCCACTCGATGCGGCGCTTTTCCTTATATGACATGTCGCAGATGTGGCAGGCCATGGCCGAGTAGTGCCCGGCCGCCTCGTCGCAGTTGGCCGGCTTGCGGCTGCGCATGCAATCGAGCCAGTTGGCCACGTGCAGCTCCGGCGTCGGCTTCGCGGTGATCTCCGGCGCGCCCTTCTCGGCGGGAATGAACCGGTAGCCGTAACGGAAGATGTGCAGCCGCCCCCCGGTCCCCATGAACACGATGTCGGCGTTCTCCTTGCCGATCATGTCCGTCACATTGGCCTCGAAGGTGGCCAGCAGCCCGCCCGGGTACTCGACGATGGCGTTGATGTTGTCCGCCGTGTCGCGGTCCTCCGCCGGCAGGAAGATCCCTCCCATGCACATGGCGGCAATCGGCCGGAAGACCTTGCAGTACTGGTGCACGACGTCGATCATGTGCACGAACAACCCGCCCATCTGCGCATTGGTCGAGTAGTCCCAATAGACGTAGTGGTTGAAGTACCGCTTCGGATTCCACGGCACCTTGGGCAGATTTCCCTGACACACTTCCCAATCCATGCCCGCCGGTTTCTGCTCGAAGCCCGGCGGCGGCGCCTGGTTGCGATAGGCGCCGTTGCCGTTCCAGATGCTGCGCACCATCGTCACCTTGCCGATCACGCCCGAATCGAAGAACCGCTGCTTGGCCTCGATGAAGTGCGGATAGCTGCGCTGCTGCGTCCCGGTCTGGAGGATGCGCTTGTGCTCGCGCACCGCGCGAACGATCTTGTGCCCCTCCATCGGATGCAGCGTCATGGGCTTCTCGATGTAGACGTCCTTGCCCGCCTTGCACGCATCCACCGTAATCTGGCAGTGCATGTGGTCCCAGGTGGCAATGATCACGCCGTCGATATCTTTCCGCTCCAGGACCTTGCGGTAGTCGACGTGTTTCTCCAGCGGCGTCTCCGCCACCTTCTCCGCGCGGTCGCGCTGCACGTCCCAGGCGTCGGCGGCCGCCACCCACTGGATGCCGCCGGCCTTGTTGGCGCACGTCATCAGGTAGCGCCCGCGCCCGCCCGATCCGATGATGCCCAACCGGATGCGGTCGTTGGCGCCCATCACCCGCATGGCCGATGCCGCCGCAACGCCGCCCACCAGACCTCGCCGGGATATCTCGTCACTCATGGAACTCTCCCTTCTTCTTTCCACAGCGCTTCCATCGCTTCCACCGTGCGGTCCACCAGAAGCTGCCCGCCTTCCGGCCCCACCATGTTGCTGGCCGCCTCAGCCCCATAATGTCCGCCCGCCACCGCCTTCGCGGTCGGCAGATAGGTGCCGCCGCCCGCCAACTGCACCACGAAGGTCTGCTCGGCGGGACTCCTCGCTTTCATCTGAATCCCGAAATCCAGGTACAGCTCGAACGGATTGGTGACGATCGCGATATCCCCCAGCCGGACGGCGTGCATCCTTATCGGGTAGCACGGCTCTGTGCTCTGCCGCGCGTACCGGGCCATCACGTCCTTGGCCCGCCGCATCTGGGCGTGCCGCGCCGGCTCCGTCGCCGGCTGCTTCTCCCATCGCTCGTACTCCTGCCGGGCCGTCGCTGCCTCGGCCCCACTGATAGCCCGCACCGGAAGGCGCAGATCCTCCACCTTGTGTACGAACGGCACGCTCTGCCGGATATCCTTTCGCGCCGCGGGAAGCGCGAAGTCCACCGCGTCCACGATCCGGTGCGCGATCTCCTCGCACTCGGTCATCCCCAGCCGTTCGCGCAGTCTCTGCTCCGCCCGCTTGCGGAACTGCGGGTGAGGCGACTGGTCCCCGGCCGCGCCGACCATCGGGTAGACGAACGGCTTCTCCGCGTGCCGCTCCCCCATCAGTCTCCGCACGTCGTGCCAGAAGTCCGCCGACACGTAGGACTCGCTCTCCACAACCTGCGAGGGGCAGGCGATGTTGATCACCACTCCGGTCAGCCTGTTCTGCGCGTCCCACAGGTACAGCAGTTCGAGCCCGTGGTCTTCGTAACCCTCCATGCGGCGGAAGTCCGGCCGGTCCGTCCGTCCGTACATCTGGGCCGTGCCGTTCGCGTAGCTGGAACGCCGGTTGTAGCCGACCACCGCCCGCCCCAGCGCCCAACTCACGCCGCCCGGCTTCCGGCTCTTCCACGCCCGCTCGATCGCCGGCACGATCCGCTCGACCGCGAACGCCCGGTACTCGGCCGGCGTCATCACTCCCGCGGGAATCTCGTACACCCCGTCCCTGGTCTCGGGAGCCGTGTGCGTGTGCGTGGCGTTCAGCACCAGCCTGGCGCTGTCGAAATCGGGCAGCCGCTCCTTCACCCGCTCCCGCAGCGCCGCATCGAGGGTTGACACAATCACCACCAGGTCGCACGCCACCAGGATCGCCTGCCCGGAGCCGCTGCCCCGGCCCTCCAGCGCCAGCACCGTCGCCGTCACCGGGTCGTGAACCGACTTCGAAACCCGCGTGCGAAACTGCCCCGCCAGCGCCACCGGCCGGTCCGGCGTGATATCCGCCGACGCCCAGCCAACCAGCAACTCATCGCCCGCCGGCGCCGCGCCCAGCGCCAACGCCGCCGCAAACACCAGAATGCAGCTTCGCCAATATGCAGAACGTATCACGCTCTCCTCCGCCTTGCTATGGTATATGCAGGTATGACCATATCACGAAAATCTCTCGAAGTCCAGCTATACATCCAGGCAGATCGTGAGTTACGATCATACCAGGACAGGCCATAGTGCCCGAGCAAAGCATCAACTTCAAAGGACCCGTTCCCATCCGCAGCCAGTTCCGCACGTTGGTACTGGACAGTATCGCCAGTGGCGCGTACCCTCCCGGCCAGCGAATCCCTTCCGAGCGCGACTTGGCCACGCAGTTCCGCATCTCGCGCACCTCGGTCCGCGAGACCCTCACCGAGTTGGTCAGCGAAGGAGTGCTGTTCCGCTCCGGCCGCGGCACTTTCGTGGCCGAATCGCCCGAGCGGCGCGCAAACGGCGCCGCCGCGCGCCAGGTCGCCTTCCTCATCAGCGACGAGATCTTCCACTTCGTGCAGCCCGGCTACAGCCAGATCCTCTCCGGGGTCACCGAAGAGTGCCTGACCGCCGGCTGCCAAGTGGTGTTCCACCCGCTCTCGGAAGGGGCCTCCCTCGACGAGGCCAGCCCCAACGCCGGTGTGGACGGCTTCATGGTCACCGGCGGCGTGCGCCGGGCCGCCCTCGAGCGCTTGAAGAGCCTGGGCAAGCCCCTGGTGCTGGTCGACCTCCTGGTGAGTGACGAGCAACTTCCCACCGTGGCCATCGATTACACCAGCGGAGTGAACGCGGCCGTCGATCACCTGGTCGACCTGGGCCACCGCAACCTGGGCTTCATCGGCTTCCCCGCTTCGGCCAAGTACGACGCCTTCTGGCAAGCCCTTGAGCGCCACGGGCTGGCCTACCACCCCAACCAGGTCCGCTTCTTGAACATCGCGGAATTGGAGCCGGGCATCGCCGCCGGCTACCACGCCATGCGCAAGCTGTTGGACCGCTCCGCCCTTCCCACCGCGTTGCTCGTGACCAACGACCTGGTGGCCCTGGGCGTCATCGAAGCTCTGCGCGTGGCCGGGCTCGAAGTCCCGCGCTCCATCAGCATCGTCGGTTGCGACGACCTGGGCCAGTCCTCCAACCCGCCGCTCACCACCATCCGCGTCGACCTGGTGGGTGTGGGACGCCTGGCCGCCCGCACCCTGCTGGCCCAGATCCGCGGCGAATCCATCGCAGAGCCCATCCTGGTGCCGGTCGAACTCGTGGTCCGGAAC
>CAYOTD010000478.1:0-4503 GCA_964406685.1 uncultured Solibacteraceae bacterium
GAGAAGTTCGAGGAGTACAAGCGGCTGCACGCGGCCGTCTGGCCGGATGTGCTCAGGATGATCCGCGAGTGCAACATCCGCAATTACTCCATCTACCACAAGGACGGCTACCTGTTCAGCTACTTCGAGTATGTCGGGACGGACTTCGCCGCCGACATGGCGAAGATGGCTGCGGACCCGACCACGCAGAGGTGGTGGGACGTGTGCAAGCCGTGCCAGGAGCCCCTGGCCAGCCGTGCCCCCGGCGAGTGGTGGGCGGAGATGGAAGAGGTGTTCCACTGCGAGTAAGTTGTGCGGCGCCGTACGTACGGATGCGGCAGCGGGACGCATCCGTGTCGTCGCCGGGCTGACGGGTGCGCCGGCGCCGGGGCCGAGGGCGGACGCACCTTACCCGCGGCGCGGGGTTGGGATATGCTGTCTGGCACGCGGGGACGGGGCCCGCCTGCCGCGTATCGGCGGCCTGTCTCCCCGCGACAGGAGACCGGACATGGTCATTGTTTTCGTCGATGTGCATGTCAAGCCGGAGTCGATTTCGGCATTCCGCGAGGCGACGATCGAAAACGCCAAGGAGAGCGTGAAGGAGCCGGGCGTCGCCCGCTTCGACGTCCTTCAGCAGGAGGCGGACCCGGCCCGGTTCATGCTTGTCGAGGTGTACCGCGACGAGGATGCGCCCGCCGCCCACAAGGAGACTCCGCACTATGCCAAATGGCGGGACACGGTGGCCCCGATGATGGCCGAACCGCGCCGGGGCATCCGGTTCACGAACATCTACCCCCCTGACGACGGCTGGTGACGGGCGGGCGATCGGAGCTTCCCCCGCAGCCTGCAACGCGGTCCGGGGCGGCGCGTCGGTGAGCCGCCGGGGGTTCCGGGAGGTGACAGCACCGGGACGGGCCGCGTTCGGGCGGCTTCTTTCCGCGAGGAAACGCTCATGGCAAGACTCCTGCATATTGCGGCCAGCCCGCGAGAAGGCTCCTGCTCGGCGCGAGTGGCCGGCGCATTTCTGTCGCAGTATCGCCGGTTGCATCCGCAGGACGGCGTGGAGACGCTGGACGTGTTCCAGGCGGAGATCCCGCCGTTCGTGGCGCCGCAGGCAAAGGCGAAATACGCCGTCCTGGCCGGCCGGCCGCCGGCGAGCGAGGCGGAGGTTGCCTGGCAGGGGGTCATCCGGGTCGTCAACCACTTCAAGGGTTTCGACAAATACCTGTTGTCCTGCCCGATGTGGAACTTCAGCATTCCGTACCGGCTCAAGCAGTACATCGACGTGATCGTGCAGCCGGGACTGACGGTCTCCTACGTGCCGGGCAAGGGCTTCACGGGGCTGGTCACGGGGCGACCGCTGATGCTCATTCTCTCGCGCGGAGGCGCGTATGAGGAGGGCGATCCGCGCCGGACGTACGACTTTCAGGAGAGCTATCTTCGCTGCGTATTCGGTTTCATCGGGTTTACCGACGTGCGCGCGATACACATCCAGGGTACCCAGCGGGGCGATGCCGAACAGGTCGAGGCAGATACGCGCAAGGCGATGGATGCGGCCGCGACCGCTGCGGCGGCATTCTGAACGTCGGGGGCCCGCGGGGGCACAGGCGCGCCGGGACATCGGCCGGGCGGCGGCGCGGTCTTGTACCGGCGAGGCAGGCCGATAGGATGGCGGTGGTCCGGCGCGTCGGTTTCCGTCAGTGCGGAGCGGCGGCGCGTGGCGAGGGAGGCGTCCGGGGCGGGCGAGGAAAGCGAGGTCCGGAGACCCCCGCTGCCGCAGGGCGCACGCCTTGAGTCCCCGGGCTCCGGTTTCACGGTGGGACGGTCATGAGGAGTTTTGACAGTCTGAGCGAGCGGGAAATCCTGGCGCTGGCGATCGGGCTGGAGGAGGAGGATGCGCGGATTTACGCCGACTTCGCGGACGGCTTGCGCGAGGACTATCCGGCGTCGGCAAGCGTGTTCGAGGAGATGAGGAACGAAGAATCGGGGCACCGGCGCCGCCTGTTCGAGCTGTATCGCCAGCGCGTCGGCGAGCACATTCCGCTCATCCGGCGGGAGGACGTGAAGGGGTTTATCCGGCGGCGGCCGGTGTGGCTGGCGAGGCCGCTGCGGCTGGAGACGGTGCGGCAGCAGGCCATCACGATGGAGGCGGAGATCCGGAACTTCTACAGCACCGCCGCCAGGCGGGTGAGCGACGCGGGCATCCGGCAACTGCTCGGCGATCTGGCCGAGGAGGAGCGTTCGCATGAAACGATGGCCCGGCAGTTGCAGAAGATCAAGCTCACGGCGGATGTGCGGGCGCAGGAGGAGGAGGCTCGCCGGCGGCTGTTCGTGCTGCAGGTGATCCAGCCGGGGCTGGCCGGGCTGATGGACGGGTCGGTTTCGACGCTGGCGCCGCTGTTTGCCGCGGCCTTCGCGACGCGCGACAGTTGGGATGCGTTCGTGGTGGGGCTGGCGGCGTCGGTCGGGGCGGGGATCAGCATGGGCTTCGCCGAGGCGCTCAGCGACGACGGGAGCCTGACGGGCCGCGGCCATCCCTGGGCTCGCGGGTTCGTCTGCGGATTGATGACCACGCTCGGCGGGATCGGTCACACACTGCCATTCCTGATTCAGCGCTTCTCCGTGGCGACAACGGTTGCCGTGATCGTCGTGGCGGCCGAGCTGGGGCTGATCTCGTGGGTGCGGCATCGGTACATGGACACGCCGTTTCTTGCGGCGGCGTTCCAGGTGGTGGTCGGAGGCGTGCTGGTGTTCCTCTCGGGCATCCTGATCGGGAGTTCGTGATGGCGCGGAGGCAGGCGACGGAGCAACGGAGCGACGGAGCGACGAAGGGAAGATACGCGCCGACGTGCCGGGCGGGCGGCATCTGGCTGGCCCTGTGCCTGCTGCCGGGCGCCGTCGGAACGGCGCGGGCGGACGATCGGGTGGCGTTGTGGCAGGACGGCAAGCCCCAGTGCCATCTCGTCGTGCCGTCTCCCGATGAGCCGGCCAGGCGGCTCGGGCAGGCTACGATCAATAGCCTCCTTCGACGTTTCTACAACGTCGAGTTGCCGACGATCCGTCAGATCGCCGGGCCGGGCACGTATATCACCTTCGGCACGTGCGAGAGCAGAGCCGCACTCGAGAAGGCGGCCGGCGCCGTCGCGATGACGCAGGACCTGGGCACCGAGGGATTTCAAATCCTCACTCGCGCCGACGGCGATTCAAAGCTCATCATCGTCCTCGGCAACACGCCGCGCGCCATCAAGCACGCCTGCCAGGAGCTGGTCTTCTACCGGATTTCCGCGACGGCCGCCGGCGGCTTCGTCGATTGGCCGCTGAACGACGTAGCCATGAAGCCCGCGTTCGCGTACCGCGGCATCTACATGCTGCCGTGCTGGTCGGTGTACGACTCGCTCGAGTCGTGGCAGCGGGTCCTGCGGTTCAACTCGGAACTGACGCTCAACCGCATCTGGTTCTGGCTCGACGGTTTTCCCGTGGCGGGCCACCCGGCCGTGACGAACATGGCGGACCAGAAGGGTGCCCTCGATTCCTCGGCCCTGGCGAGCGACAGGAATGTGCAGGAGCTGATCGACCTGGTGAACCGGGAGGATATGGTCTTCTACATCGGCGGCGGGTGGATGAGCTGGCACCACGAGCGTGTCGTGGGCAAGGATCCTGTCAAGGCGAAGGAGTTCTATCGGGCCTACCTGCGGACGTTCCGGGGCGTGGGCGGGTTCTACTTCGAGCCGACGGGCGAAGGGGGGGAGGTGCGCGACTGGCGGCCGGAGTGCGATTCGCTGCGCGAGTTCATCACGTTGCTGGTCGCGGAGCGGCCCGGGTTCGAGTGTGCCGTCGCCATCGGCAAGTTCAACAACGCCGAGTATCTCAGGCTCATGTCGCAGCTCGATCCGAAGCGGGTGTACTGGTGGTGGTGCTGGGGCGACCCGTTCCGCGACAAGGCATTGGAGATGTACCCGAGCGTCCTGCGATGGCACACCGTCACGCAGATGTCCAACTTCCACGGCTCGATCGACCCTCCGTCGCCCGCAGAACGCAGGCTGGCGGGCGTCGTCACGAGCTACGATCCGGGGATGGGCTTCGGCAACCCGTGGAACGGATGGGGACGGCTCGGCACGGACAAGCCGCGGAACTTCGACCCGTATGATATTCCCTACTTCGGCCACGAGTACTTCTTCCGCGAGCGATGCTGGAATCCGGAGATGAGCGAGGCGGACTTCGTCAGGCGGCTGCATCGGCGGCTGTTCGACGCGGATTGTCCCGCCGAGGCCGGCGAGCGCTACTGGCAGCTCACGCGGATCGTCCTGCGGGTGAACGCACGCGGCAAGCCGGACGGCGGGCAACTCTCGGCCGTAGACGGATTCCTCGCGGCGATGCGTCACCGCCGCGTAACGCCGCGGACGGCGGACACGCTCGCGCGCATGGAGGCCGCGATGCAGCACTTGCGCCCCGCCTCGCGGAATGCGCCGCGGTAGGTGCGCCTCTGCCGTCTCCGCTGCGACCGCCTTGGAATCCGAGATCGTT
>CAYOTD010000479.1:0-4487 GCA_964406685.1 uncultured Solibacteraceae bacterium
TCGATCTCTACAAGGCGGTGGCGGCGGTGATCCGCAAGGTCGTGGCGGGTTCACGGGACGGGAGGCGGACATGATCCTGGCGGTGGACCAGGGGACGACGGGCACGCGGTCGATGATCGTCGATGGCGCGGGCGCAGTGGTGGCCTACGCCTACCGCGAGCACCGGCAGATCACCCCGCGGCCCGGGTGGGTGGAGCACGACGCGGAGGAGATCTGGCGCAACGTCGAAGCGACCGCGCGCGAGGCGCTGCGCAAGGCGCGATTGACGGCGCGCGATCTGGCCGGGATCGGCATCGCCAACCAGGGCGAAACGGTGGTGGGGTGGGACGCGCGGACCGGGCGGCCGGTGGCTAACGCGATTGTCTGGCAATGCTCGCGCACGCGGACGGCGATGGAGCGGGTGGCGCGCGACGCGGCGGCGCGCCGCATCCACCGGGTCACGGGGTTGACGCCGGACTGCTACTTTTCGGCTTCCAAGCTCCGCTGGCTGTACGATCACGCGGCCGGGTGCCGCGCGCTGGCGCGGGAGGGCCGGCTGCGCATGGGCACGTTGGACACGTGGCTCATCTGGAAATGGAGCCGCGGCGCGGCGTTCGTGACCGACGCCAGCACCGCCTCGCGCACCCTGCTGATGGATCTCCGTGAGCGGCGCTGGAGCGCGGAGATGCTGGAGCGGTTCCGCGTGCGGCCCGAATGGCTGGCGCGGATCGTCGAGCCGATGGGCGCGCTGGGGACGGCATCGATCGGTGGGGGCGAGGTCCCGATCCTGGCCTCGGCGGTGGATCAGCAGGCGGCGCTGTACGGGCAGTGCTGCTTCCGCGCGGGCCGGGCCAAGTGCACCTTTGGCACGGGAGCGTTCCTGCTGATGCACACGGGGAGCGAGCCGGTTTTCTCGCGCCACGGGCTGCTGACCACGGTCGCCTGCGCGCGCGGGCGCCGGCCGGCCTATGCGCTCGACGGGGGCGTGTACGTGGCTGGAGGGGCGGTGAACTGGCTGCGCGACATCGGCCTGGTCAAGGACGGCGCGGAGGCCGCGCGGCTGGCGGCGTCGGTGCCGGATGCGGGCGGGGTGACCTTCATTCCCGCCTTCGCGGGACTGGCCGCGCCGTACTGGGACCGCTCCGCGCGCGGCTTCATCCACGGGATCACGGGCGCGACGACGCGGGCTCACATCGTGCGGGCGATGCTGGAAGGCGTCGCGCTGCGCGTGGCGACGGTGGCCGAGTTGATGGCGCGGGAAAGCGGGCGCCGGCTCCGCGCGCCACTGCGCGCCGACGGCGGGCTGAGCCGCAACGAGTTCCTCATGCAGTTTCTGGCGGGCGTCCTCGATCTTCCCATCGAAACGCCGGAGTGCCCCGAAGCGACCGCGCTAGGTATCGCCTACATGGCGGGGCTGGAAGCGGGCGTCTTCCGCAGCGAAGTGGAGATCGAGAAGCTATGGCGCCCGGGCCGCCGCTACGAACCGTCGATGACCGCCGCCGAGCGGGGGCGGCACCTGGCGAACCACCGGCGGGCCATCCGGCGGGTGGTGGGGTGAAGCTGTGGGGTCAGGCCTTCGGCCTGCCGCCGCGCTTCGGCGCGGCGTCCGCGGGACTCCGAGCTTCCCGGCGGGGGATGGCGAGTTCTGCCGGCGGCTCGACCTGCTCCGAAACCATCGGCCCCTGCTGGAAGCCGACCGCTGGAACCGCTTCTACGGCAATGCGAAGAGCAACTACAACAGGGAGCCGAATGCCTTCCTCGTTCAGGTGGCTGGGACGCTGAAGCCGGGTGTCGCGCTCGACTATGCGATGGGTGACGGCCGCAACGCCCTGTACCTCGCCCGGCTCGGCTGGACGGTTCACGGCTTCGACATGTCCGAGGTTGCGGTTGCCGCCGCGAAGCGGCGCACCGCCGAACTCGGACTGAAGATCGACGCCGTGGTTTCCACCGACGCCGGCTACGACTTCGGCAAAGAGCGTTTCGACCTGATTCTGTTCAGTTGGTCGATGCCGCTGGTCGACGTTCGCAAAGTGACCGGCGCGCTCAAGCGCGGCGGCAGCCAGGAATGGCTGGCCCCACGCTATACGTTGCGGATGCCGTCGAGGGCGCCGGTCTTGGCGGCTTGGAGGATGGGGCCCATGTAGGCGTCTACCATCTCGGCCGTCATGGGGACTGGCATGTTCTCCAGCTTCATCTTGAGTTGAGGATTCTTCGCCGCGGTCAACGCTCGCTCAATGTGGGCGTCGGTGAAGCCGGGCACCTCGCCTAGCGTCGGCGGGACTCCTACTTTGCGCTCGAAGGCTATCAGCGCTTCGGCTACCGCTACGCCCAGGCTTCGCCCCGCTAAACTTAGCGCTTCGGGCCGCAGCAGGCCCTGCTCTACGCATAGGCCCGCCACCAGCTTCAGCGGCTCCTGGACGGCGGGGGCGAAGAAGACCGTGTAGTACGGGTTCATGATGGCGCAGGCGCGGCCGTGGCTTAGGATGTCGATGAGGGAGAAGCTGGTCAGGTGCGCGCCGTTGGTGCCGCCCAACATGATCGAGTAGCCGCCCAGGTCGGTGGCCAGACCCAGGCCGCGGCGCGCTTCCAGGTCCGCCGGGTTGGCGAGAGCTTGCGGCAGGTACTTCAGAACCAGGCCGATGCCGGTGCGCGCCACCTCTACCATCTCGTCGTAGATCGGCTTGCCTACCGCGCTGTAGAGGACTTCGAGGCAGTGGGCGATGCCGTCCAGGGCGCCGTCGGCGGTTAGCGCGGGCGGGGCGCCGGCGGTGACCGCGTAGTCGAAGATGGCGCGGGCGGGCACCACCGCGCCATCCACGATCAGCTTCTTCTGCCCGCTGGCGCGGTCGGTGATGTTGGAGTACTTGGTCAGGTGCGCGCTGGAGCTGGCCGCGGTCTGGATGGCCAGGTGCGGCATCAGCTTTTTGCCCGTCGCCTGGAGCTTGGCCGTGACCAGGCCGACGCCGAAGTACTCCTCGATCGCCCCACCCAGGGTCCGCAACACCTCGGCCGCCTTGGCGCAGTCGATCGTGCTGCCGCCGCCGAAGCTCACGATGACATCCGGATTCAGGCGGACCAGTTCCTGGTGGATCCGCGCCAGGTCTTCCAGGGGGGCATTCGGGGCGGCGCCCTGGATGGCGCCCGCCACGGTCACGCCCGCCGCCGCCAGCGACCCGGTGATAGTCCTGGCGTGCGCGTCCGAGCCGGGGAAGCGGTCCACCACCAGCGCCGCGCGCCGGCCGAGGGCCGCCGCCATGGGTCCGGCCTGGTTCAGTACGCCGAAGCCGTTGGCGTATGTCTCCCCCTTAAACCGCTTCAGAAGCACGCCGGCCCGGTCAAAATCGGTCATCGATGGAATCCTCCCAAAAGACTCAATGTAGCAGGGCCAGCGGACGGGATGTGGATTGAGATAATATAATCTGATTGAGGCGCCGGGCTGAGCGCACTATCTAGTTTGACCGGGTCCGAGAGGCCATGGTAGGGTAGCCGCTTTGAGGCCTCAGTTGCAGGCGTTCTCCTGAAGTCGTTCCCAGTCGAATCCAATGGATGAAACTCTGAATGCGCTGGGCGGGCTGCTGATCAAGGCGCTGCCCACTTTCCTGCTGTTGATTCTGCTGCACTTTTATCTCAAGTTCGTGTTTTTCCGACCTCTGGAAAAAGTGCTGCGGGAGCGGTCGGCGCTCACCGAAGGGGCGCGGAAGTCGGCCGAATCGAGTCTCGAGACGGCGGCCCGCAAAACCTCCGAATACGAAACCGCGTTGCGCGAGGCGCGCAGCGAGCTCAGCCGCGAACAGGAGGAGGCCCGCAATCGCTTGCGCGAAGAGCAAGCCGCCTCCGTCAAGCAGGCTCGGGAGCAGGCCGAGGCCATGGTGGCCGGCGCCCGGGCGCAACTGGTCCAGGACACCGCCGCGGCGCGCGAAGCGCTGAGGACGGAAAGCGAGGCCCTGGCGGAGAAGATCGCGGCTTCCATCCTGGAAGGGAGAGAGTCGTGAAGCGCATTCTGCTGCTCGCCCTGCTGTGCTACGCCGCGCTGCTGGTGGCCCAGCACACCACGACGCCCGACGCGCACGAATCCGGCGGCCACGGCGGCGGGAGCATGACGGGCTGGAAGTGGGCCAACTTCGCCATCCTGGCCGGCGGCCTCGGCTACCTGGTCGCCAAGAAAGCCCCGGGGTTCTTCAACTCCCGCACGGCCGAGATCCGCCAGGGCATCACCGAGGCGGCCCGCATGAAGGCCGACGCCGAAGCGCGCGCCGCCGAGGTGGGGAAGAAGCTGGCCGATCTGGGCGAACAGATCGAGGCGCTGCGCGCCGAGGCGAAGAAGGAGAGGGAAGCCGAGCACGCCCGCCTGAGCGCGGAAACCGCGGAGCAGCTCGCCAAGATCCGGTCGCAGGGCGAGCAGGAGATCGCCTCCGCCGCCAAGGCCGCGCGCCAGGAGTTGAAAGAGTACTCGGCGGAGCTGGCCATCCACCTGGCGGAGCAGCGTCTTCGGGCCCGCATGACGACCG
>CAYOTD010000480.1:0-4486 GCA_964406685.1 uncultured Solibacteraceae bacterium
GGAGAAGGGGAAACTCGCCCGGGCGCTGCCCTCGCATGGCTATCCGATCCTCGGGTTGGGTGTTTCGCCCGACGGCCGCCTGGCGGTCTCCCTGGCCACGGACTCCTGCCTGCGGCTCTGGGAAGTCGAAACCGGACGCTGCCTGCGCACCATCCGCGGCTCTCCGGGCGAGTTCTCCGCTCTCGCGTTCCCCGGGGGCGCCCGCCGCTTCGTGACCATAGGCGGAAGCGGGATGCTGTCGGTGTTCGAGATGGATCTGTCGCGTCCCTTCGCCGCCGCCCCGCGCCCCTCGCGCCCGCTGGCGTTCTCCGCGTTACAGGCGCGCCAGCGGGAGCGTGACGCTTCGATCGCGGCCGTCGAGGCCGGGCTGCGCGGCGGGGAGCCGTCGCGCGCCCACCAGGATCTGCTCGGCGTGTGGGCCTCGATCGGCTACGCCGCCGAGCCCCGGTTCGAGGAGTTGCACGCGCGCCTGCTGCCCCTGGGGCGGCCGGACAAACCGCTGGCCGCCCACCTGTTGTTCTCCGACACCGGCAGCGGCAACGAGAACGGCGTCGCGCTGGTGGCGTTGAGCGCCGATGGAAAGCGGGCGGCGGCCAGCGGCGGCCCGGGCAACTTCCGGGTGTGGGACACGGCGCGGCGCGCCCCGGCGCACACCCTGCCCCAGGCAAACCTGTTTACGGTGGATCTGAGCGCCGACGGCCGGGTGGCGGCCGGCGCCGGTTCGGGCCCGCCCATCCGCGTGTGGGATGCCGCAACCGGGCGGCTGCTGCACGAGTTGGAGAACTCGGTCGGCTTCGTCCGGGCGCTGGCGCTGGCCGGCGACGGATCGCTGTGCATCACCTGCGGCGGGAGCCAGCCGGCGCGGATCTGGGACACCGCCTCGGGCGCGCTCCTCCAGGCGCTGGAAGCTCCTAATGCCGTGGCCGTGGCCTTCACGCCGGATGCGCGCACGGCACTGACGATGAATCCGGACCACGTTCTCAGGATCTGGGACCTGGCCGGCGGATCGTGCCGGCACGCCATCACCGACCCCAAGCTGAACCCGACGCCGCTGGCGGCCCTCCCGGACGGGCGGCGCGCCGTCTGCGGGTACGGCGTCAACGGCCTGTGCCTGGTCGATCTCGACGCAGGCGTTATCGTAGGCGAGTTGCCCGGCCAGGGGCGCGCCCCAACCTGCATCGCCATTCCGGCCGGCGGGCGCCACGCCGTCACCGGCGCCGAGGACAACATCCTGCGCGTGCTGGATCTGGACAGCGGGGCCTGCTTGCTCACGATCCCCACACCTTACCCCGTCTGGACCGTCTCGATCTCAGCCGACGCGTCCACCGTACTGGCGGGCCATCGCAGTGGCTACCTCTCCTTCTGGCGCCTCATCTGGAGCCTGGAGTTCCCTTCATGATTCCTGTATCCGTTCTACTCGCATCGGCGCCGGCCGACTTGAGAACTCAAGTCGCCTTCAACGTCGGCGTCGCCGTCTTCGTCCTTGTCATGATCGTGGGCCTGATTCTCATGCGCCGCAAGCCCGGCCGCGCCGGCCGGACAACGGCCCGGCTCCTCGACCCGAGCCGGTGCTCCGGCAGTGTCTCGCACTCTCTGGACCGGGCGGTCACGCGAATCGGACGCGCGGCGAGCAACGATATCGTGATCCCGCAGGAGACCGTGTCGGCGCGGCACGCCGAGATCCGGGCGGAGGGCGGCGTCTTTCGCCTGCGGGATCTGAAGAGCGGCAACGGGACCTACATCAACGGGCAGCGGCTGGGCACGGAGGAAGCCGTCCTGAGCGACGGGGACCGCCTGCGCTTCGACATGTACGAGTTCCAGTTTCAAAAGGAAGGCGAACCCCGCCCGGCCGGGACGACGATGCTGCGGGAGGCCGATCCGGCCGAGGCGGCCACACTGGCCAAGCCCGATTGCGCCCGGCACGCCGGCAAGGTGGCCGCGGGTCGCTGCGCCCGCTGCCAGCAGTGGCTCTGCCGGGAGTGCCTGGGCGGCGACGCTCCGGCGCCGGTGTGCGAGAGCTGCCGGAGGAAGGCCCAATGAAGGTCGTTCTTGAGGTGATCGCCGGCCCCGGAGCGGGCCGTTCGATCGAATTCTCCGAGCCGCGCGGTTTCCTCATCGGCCGGGCCAAGGACGCCGACTTCCAGATCCCCGACGATCCCTACGTCTCGCGCCGCCACGTCTACCTCGAGATCGCGCCGCCCCTCTGCCGGCTGACCGACCTGACCGCCTCGGGCGAAACGGCGCGCAACGCGCCCAGCGTGAACGGCCAGCCGGCCACGCGGGCGGAACTCAAAGACGGCGACGTGGTCGAGCTGGGCTTCACCCGGCTGCGGGTGCGGATCGCGCTGGAGGTCCAGGCGCGCGCCGGGCGCTGCCGCGGCTGCGGCCAACCGCTGGAGCTGCTGCCGAACGAAGCCGAGCCGGCAAGCTGTCCGGCGTGCCCGAAGAAGAAGGAGCCGCCCGCGCCGCCGGCTGCCGTTGCCGCCCGCTGCCGCATGTGCCAGGCGGATCTCACCGCGCCGGCCAATTCCGACGGCCGCGCGCAGGCCCTCGCCGGGGTGGCCGTCTATTGCTGTGAGAAGTGCCTGCCGGCGGCGGACCGTCACGCCGGCGCCTTGATCGGCGGCTACGAAATCCGCAAGATGCTGGGCGAAGGCGGCATGGGAAGCGTCTTTCTGGTGTATCAGCGCTCCACCGGCCGGATGCTCACGTTGAAGCGGATGAAAAGCCTCAAGGACCCCCTGCTGGTCAAACGGTTTCAGCGCGAGATTCACCTGCTGCGGTCGCTTGCCCACGGCAACGTGGTGGGCTACGTCGATACGGGTGTTCATCAGGGAGCCCCCTATCTGGTCGCCGAGTACGTGCCCGACGGGGACCTGGAGGGGCTTCTGGCCGCCGCCGACGGCGTACTGCCGCCGCGGCAGGCGATTCCGCTGATGCGCGACGTGCTGGCCGGTGTGGAGTACCTGCACAGCCGGAAGGTGATCCACCGGGATATCAAGCCGCCGAACATCCTGCTGCGCCGCGACGGAGCGCTGGTGACGCCGAAGCTGGCCGATTTCGGCCTGGCGAAAGCCTACGCCGAAGCCGGCGGAGCGGCGCTGACCAGCCCCGGAACCGGCATGGGCACGCTCATGTTCATGCCGCCGGAGCAGATCCGGGACGTAGCCAAGGCGCGCGAGCCGGCCGACCTTTACTCGGCGGGCGTTACGCTCTACTATCTGCTGACGGGAAAGTACCCGTTCGACTTTCCCACGCCCTCCGATGTGCTGCGCTTCGCCAAGGACAATCCCGGAAAGGCCCGTTCTCCGGAGGGCTTCCTGCAAGCGCTTGCCGCGCTGCATCGCTTGCAGCACCCCTACATGATCATTCTCTCGGAGGAGCCTACCCCGGTGGCGAAGCGCAACCCGGCCCTGCCCGCCAGGCTGGCGGAAGTGGTGGATCGCGCCGTGCGCAAGGACCCGGCCAAGAGGTTCCAGAGCGCGGCCGAGTTCCGCAGAAAATTGCCCGACCTGTAACGGCTGGGCGTGAGTTTGCCTTCCCCGCCGCCAGCGGTTGGGGCATATCCCCCGGAGGAGCAGCCTCCCGGCCAGGACCGGGCCGGGATTCGATTATTCCCGGGTGAGTGAAATGGCGCTGGAATGCAGCCTCACGGGCCTTTCTTTGCCGCCGTTTAGCGATGAGCAAGGGGAAACAAAAGGTCCTATACTGTTATTTTGGGCTTGTTTGGCAACCCCCAGAGCCCAGTGGACAGAGAAATGCACTTGAAATCCCACCAACGGAATACTCATGACTAGAGCGAAAGTAACGATTGACGGAAACGAAGCGGCTTACGTTGCCCACAAGGTAAACGAGGTCATCGCAATCTATCCGATCACGCCTTCGTCCAACATGGGCGAGTGGGCGGACCAGTGGTCCAGCGAGAACAAGCCCAACATCTGGGGCACCGTTCCGCACGTGATCGAGATGCAGAGCGAAGGCGGGGCGTCGGCCGCGTTGCATGGCGCCTTGCAGGGCGGAGCGCTGGGAACCACCTTTACCTCCTCGCAGGGCCTCATGCTCATGATCCCGAGCATGTACAAGATCGCCGGCGAGCTGACTTCGACCGTGATTCACGTGGCGGCGCGCGCCCTGGCGGCGCACGCGCTCTCGATTTTCGGCGATCACCAGGACGTGATGGCCGTGCGGGCCACCGGGTTCGGGCTGCTGGCGTCGAATTCGGTGCAGGAAGTCATGGACACGGCGTTGATCGCCACGGCGGCGACCCTGGAAGCGCGCGTCCCCCTGGTGCACTTCTTCGACGGTTTCCGCACCACGCACGAAGTGAACAAAGTGGAACAGCTCACCGTCGACGACATGCGGGCGATGGTCGACGACGATCTGGTCCGCAAGCACCGCCAGCGGGCGCTGTCGCCCGAACGGCCCTTCATCCGCGGCACAGCGCAGAACCCGGACGTCTATTTCCAGGGCCGCGAGACCGTCAACC
>CAYOTD010000481.1:0-4466 GCA_964406685.1 uncultured Solibacteraceae bacterium
AACCGCGCCATGATGCGAATCAACCGCGACGGCTTCGCGGTCTACCCCGAAGGCATCGTTCCCCCCGAGAGGACGCACCTGCCCGATCCGGTGCTCTCCATGCGCTCCCAGCGCGACGGCACCATCGACCACGTGCGCAATTTCCTGGAGTGCGTCCGCAGCCGCAACGAACCTAACGCCCCGGTGCGCCTGTGCGCCGCCGCCGCCCGCGCCGCCCACATGGGCAACGAAGCCTACCGGACCGGCCTTCGCCAGGTGGGGTCAGGCGTTTAGCCTGCCGCCGCGCTTCCGCGCGGCGTGAAGTGCCGCGCCACCTTGCCGATCCCCAGGGCGATCTCGTCGATGTCCCGGTCGGTGTAGTGCTCGTAGAGGTTCATGGTGATCCAGCGGTCGAAGGCGGCTTCGGCCACCGGGCAGTCGCCCGCGCGGTAGTAGCGGTCGGCGGAGAACGGGTACTCGGTGCCGGGAAACGCCGAGCGCTTCTGGAAGATGTCGTACAGATACACCGGACGCCCGCCCGTGATGGTCCGCGCCGCGTTGGGCACGCCCTCCGCCGCCAGAGCCTGGGAAAACTCCCCGGCGGTGCAGCGCAGACGGTTGAGGTCGAGCCGGAACAGGTACAGGAAGTACGCGTGCCTTAAGCCTGTGGGAACCGCCTGCGCCATCACCCCCGGCACTTCGCCCAGCCAGTCGTTCAGCCGCCCGGCCAGGCGCCGGCGCCGTTCGACGACCTCCCGCACTTTGCGGATCTGCGCCAGCGCCACCGCGCCTTGCAGTTCGGTCATCTGGTAGTTCGGAGCCAGGAAGAACGGATTGCGGATCTTCTCCTCCCGCTGGTAGCACTTGTCCAGGAATAAGGAGGCGCGGTAGCGCAGCCCGTCGTCGCCCGTCAATACCATCCCCCCCGAACCGCAGGTGATGTGCTTGAAGTGGTTCAGAGAGAACGCGCTGATCGCTCCCATGGTGCCCGCCAGCCGCCGCCCCCGGTACTCGGCGTAGTAGGCCTGGGCGCAGTCCTCCACGATCGGGAGGCCGTGCTCCCGGCCGATCTCCAGGAACTCGTCCATCTCCGCCGCCAGCCCGGCGTGATGCACCACCAGGATGGCGCGCGTCTTCGGCGTGATCAGCCGCCGCGCCGAGGCCGGGTCCATGTTCAGCGTGTCCGGGTCGACGTCCGCGAACACCGGAACCAGCCCCTGGTACAGGACCCCGGTCAGCGAACCCATGTCCGTGATCGGCGAGGTGATCACCTCGCCCCCGGCGGGCAGCTCCAGCGCGCCCAGGGCGATGTGCACCGCCGCCGTCCCGCTGGAACAGGCGATGCAGTGCTTCTTCCCGTACAGGCGGGCGAACTCGTCCTGGAACGCGGTTACCTTGGTTCCGGCAAAGAAGAACAGCACGTCCGAGTCGATGACTTCGTTCAACAGCGCCTTCTCCGCCTCGCCGTGACGCCGGCCGGCGCCGAAGGGCACGCTTTTGGCTTTCACCCCCCCGCGGATGGCGGGCGTCGCCGAAAAGTCCTGGGCCATACCTGCGAAGATTCGCCACCCCCGCCGGAGCTGTCAACAGAACTTGGAATCGGTTACATAACGAATCGCTATAGAAAAATTCCCTCTTGCAGTTGTTATTGGGACCGGTTACAATGCGCCAAGGATCGTTTGCGGTCTGCGGTCGATGTTACCGGGCCGCGACCGCGGGGAGCGGTCACCGTTTACGGAGAAACACGTCATGAGGCAAGCATCGCCACTCCGCGCCTTCCTCTCAGTCTCGATCGCCGTCCTGGTCGGACTCGCCTTCACCGCTTTCCCCACTTCCGCCCAGCAGTCGGGCACGGCGGGCGTTTACGGCTCCGTGGTGGACGCGCAGGGCGCCGTGATCGCGGGCGCCGTCGTGACTCTCACCCACGTCCAGCGCAACCAGGCTCGCACCGCGAGCACCAACGAGGTAGGCCAGTTCGTCTTTCCCCTGCTCTCCATCGGCTCCTACCGCATCCGCGTCGAGCAGCCCGGCTTCAAGGCCTTCGAACAGACCGGCATCGAGCTTCAGGTGAACGACAACCGCCGCATCGACGTCTCCCTCGAGGTCGGCGAGGTGACCACGCGAGTGCAGGTCGAAGCCGCCGCGGCCACTCTCGATACCAGCAACGCCACCATCAAGAACATCGTCGACGGCAAGCGCGTCCTCGAGCTGCCCTTGAACGGCCGCAACGTGCTTCAGCTCGGCACCCTGGTCCCCGGCGTGGTCAGCGCCGGCACCAGTCTCGCCGGCAACTCCAAGCAGGCCGCCGGCAACCAGAAGTTCTCCATCAACGGCTCGCGCCAGAACAGCACCAAGTTCACCCTCGACGGCGGCGACAACCAGGACAACCTCACCAACGTCAACGCGCCTTATCCCTTCCCGGACGCCGTCGAAGAGTTCTCCGTCCAGACCTCCAACGCCGGAGCCGCCGTCGGCAAGAGCGCCGCCGGCGCGGTCAACGTGGTCACCAAAAGCGGCACCAACGAATTCCACGGCTCGGCCTTCTGGTTCGTCCGCAACTACGAGTTCAACGCCGGCAGCTTCTTCCTCCACCAGTCCGACAACCTCAAGCGCAACCAGGTGGGCGGCACCTTCGGCGGTCCCATCCGGCGCGACAAGCTCTTCTTCTTCGGCGGCGTCCAGCGTTCCTGGATGCGCACCACGCCCACCGAGAGCAAGGCGCTGACCATGCCCGCGGCCCACCGCGGCGGCGACTTCAGCGGCCTGCTGGCGCAGTCCAAGCCCGTCACCCTCAAAGACCCAACCACCGGCCAGCCCTTCCCCAACAACCAGATCCCCTCCTCGCGCCTCTCCCCGGCGGCGCTGAATCTTCTCAAGGACTCTCCCGTCCCCGGCTCCAACGGCTTCACCTACTGGCGGCAGCGCGTCGAAGAGGACCCCAAGGACTACATCCTCCGCGTCGACTGGCGCCCGAACACCACCCACAGCCTGCTGGCGCGCTACCTCCAGAACTCGGACCTGAACTCGATTCCCTTCGTCCCCGGCGTGCTGCACAGCGTCGTCAACACCGAGTCGTCCTTCAGTAAGAACGCGACTCTCGGATACACCTTCGTGGCCAGCCCCAGCCTGATCGCCGACTCCCACCTCACCATGTCGCGCACCACCGGCCGCCGCTGGAACTTCTGGCCCAAGACCATCGCCGACTACGGCGTGAAGGTGAGCCCCACCTCCAATCAGATCGCCGTTTCCATCAACGGCACCAGCGGCCTCAGCCTCTCCACGACGAATTCCTCGGCCAGCTTCGCTCGCACCAACCTCGAGGCCACCCACTCCTGGCGCTGGATCAAGGGACGCCACAACCTGGGCTGGGGCGCGGACATCATGTTCTCGCGCTACAACGAGTACAACTACTACCAGGGCTCGGGCGCTTACGGCTTCAAAGGACGGTTCACCGGCCTGGATCAGGCCGACTTCCTTCTGGGCCTGATGAGCAGCTTCTTCCAGAGCAACGGCGAGATCGAGTTCCGGCGCCACCACTACCAGGGCTTCTACTTCGACGACTCCTTCCGCCTCGGCCGGCGCCTCACGCTGAACTACGGCGTGCGCTGGGAACCCTACACACCCATCACCGACCTCAACGACCGCCAGGTCCAGTTCCGTCCGGAGGAGTATCTCAAGGGCACTAAGTCCACGCGCTATCTCAACGCGCCCCCCGGCCTGTTCTATCCCGGCGATACCGTAAGCGGCGAGACCATCAATAAGAGCGGAGTAACTGTGAGTAAGAAGCAGTTCGCTCCCCGCATCGGCCTGGCCTGGGATGTTACCGGCGACGGCTCCACCAGCCTGCGCGCCGGTTACGGCATCTACTACGACACGCCCATGATGTACCTGCTGAACAACATGAACCTCCAGGCCCCGTTCAGCTTCACCGTGGGCCTCACCGACGGCAGTTTCGACAATCCCTACCAGGGCCGCCAGAACCTCAACCTGTTCCCCTTCTCCGGCGACTTCGCCAAGGACTCCCCGTTCCAGGTGCCCATGTCCGCCATCGTCTACCAGTCCCGCTGGCAGCAGCCCTACACCCAGAACTGGAGCCTGACCCTCGAGCGCCGCGTCGCCAGTTGGCTCTTCCACGCGGCGTACGTCGGCAGCAAGGGCACGCACCTGATCAGCAACTACGACGCCAACGCCCCCGTCTACGACTACTCGAAGACGCTCTCGCAGAACCAGGACACCATCAACGAGCGCCGCCCCATGCGGCAGTTCCAGGACATGGCCGCGCTGTTCACCGGCCTGAACTCCATCTACAACGGCCTGCAACTGTCGGTGAACAAGCGCTTCTCGCGCGGCTTCAGCGTCATCGCCAACTACACCTGGTCCCGCGCCATCGACGTGATCTCCAGCAACACCCAGGCCACCTCCGGCGTCGTCTGGAATCCGTCCAACTTCAAAATGATGCGCGGCCCCTCGGACTGGGACCGCTCCCA
>CAYOTD010000482.1:0-4465 GCA_964406685.1 uncultured Solibacteraceae bacterium
TGGGGGATCGCACTTCCGCAGCTTCCACAGAACATGGGTAACGCCTCCCGAAGAAGCCCAATCATACATGCCGCGGGGAGCGGGATTCAAGGGTCGGTGGCGACTTTTGTGTTGGCAGCCGGCTTGCTCTTACTTCCCGCAGGAACAGGCGATGAAGTTAAACGTTCCCCTAGACCCGAGCCGTACCGGCCGAGAAGCCGAGAACCTCGAAGCCAACCTGCGCAAGCTCATTGTTGGGCAGGACGAAGCGATCCAACAGATCGTGAATATCTACCAGATGCACCGCGCCGGCATGTGCTCGCCGGACCGGCCCATCGGCAGCTTCCTCTTTCTGGGGCCGACAGGGTCCGGCAAGACCCGGATTGTGGAAGCCACGGCCGAAAGCCTGGTGAATACCTCCCGTGCTGTCATCAAGATAGACTGCGCCGAGTTCCAGCACAGCCACGAAATCGCCAAGCTGATCGGCTCCCCTCCCGGCTATCTCGGGCACCGGGAAACCCACCCGTTGCTGTGCCAAGAAGTTGTCAATCAGTATCATACGGAGCGCATTAAAATCTCGTTCGTGCTGTTCGACGAGATTGAAAAAGCCAGCGACGCCCTCTGGAACCTGCTGCTGGGAATCCTGGACAAGGCGACCCTCACCCTCGGCGACAACCGCCGCGTGGACTTCAGCCAGGCCATGATCTTCATGACCAGCAATCTGGGCGCGTCTCAGATTGAATCGGCGTTGAGTCCCAAACTGGGTTTCGCCGGCATCGCCCATTCCCAATTCGGAACGGGCGGGGCGGCCGCCGACGCCAAGGTCAACTCCAAGATCGCCCGCAGCGGCGTGGAAGCCGCGCGCCGCAAGTTCACCCCCGAGTTCATGAACCGGCTGGACAAGGTCGTGGTCTTCCGCCCGCTCGGCACCGCGGAACTCAAGAAGGTGCTGAACATCGAACTGGCCTTCGTGCAACAGCGGATCTTCCATTCTTCCCCCGACCGCTGCTTTGCGTTCACCGCCACACCGGCGGCCAAGCAGTACCTGCTGGACGAAGGTACCAACGTCAAGTATGGAGCGCGCCACCTGAAGCGCGCCATCGAGCGCCTCCTGGTCCAGCCGCTGTCGAACCTGATCGCCACCGAACAGGTCCACGGAGGCGACTGGATCGAAGTGGATCGCTCCGCCAGCGCGGAACGTCTCTCCTTCACCAAGCGCGAACAGGGCATGGCATTCCCGGCCATGGCCGCACTACTGGAAGAGAGCCTCTCGCTTCCCCTGCTGGCCCTCGCCAACCACGTCACCGCCGAGGGCGCGCGCGCCCCCTCCACGCGAACCACCCGCCGTGGCTAGGGCCGCCGCGCCACTAGGGCGGGCGGCCGTCCGCCCTCCTGCCGGATCTCGAGCGCGCGCGGCGCGCTCTCGCAATCCGGCAGCGGCGTCACCGAGTAGTAGTTCAATCCGTAGCGCCAGGCGCGGTGCATCCGCTCTACGCACACCTCCTGGGACCGCGGCGCGATGGCGCGCCACAGCGGACGCGCGGTAGCCCGGTCGTCCACCCGCGCCGCCACCGTCGTCTTGATCGCCATCATCCCGGCCCCGGTCAACATCGCGAGCAGCAACACCGCGGCAATCCGCCGCCCTCCGCCCGCCAGCCGCCACACCGCGAGCGCCAGCCCCGCGGCCGGAACCAGCCACAGCAGCGGCGCTCCCGTCCAACTCGCGCGCCGCAGCCCCGCCTGGAGAGCCTCCGGGAGGATCTGCGCGATCGCCGGCGCCAATGCCAGCAAAAGCGCCGACACGGCCAGCGTCCACCGCGCGCCGCGCGCCTCGGCCACGGCGATGCCCATCAGCGCGCACACCGCCGGCACCAGCGGCAACAAGTAGCCGGGCAGCTTGTTGGTCGAAGCGGAGAAGAACACGAAGCCGAACACCACCCACGCCCCCAGCAACTGCGTGCGCCAGTCCTTGAGCACACCGCGCCGGGCCAGGTGCGCCGCCAGCGGCGTCCAGGGAAACAGCCCCGCCAGCAGCACCGGAGCGTAAAACCAGAACGGCTGCCGGTGCGCCAGCGCGTCGTTGGCGAAGCGTCCGACGTGGTGCCGCCAGAAGAACTCGTCGACGAAAGCCGGGCCGTTCCGCATCCAGCACAGCCAATACCAGGGCGCCGCGACAAGGACAAACGCCAGCACTCCCGGCGCCACCTCGCGGATTCGGCGCCGTCCGAACCAGACCAGCGGCGCGGCGAGGACCAGCGGTACCAGGCCTTTGGCCAGCACGGCCAGCCCCAGCAGCGCCCCGGCCGCGATCAGCGTCCGCCGGCTGCCGGTATCGATCCAGCGCATGGCGGTGAGCATGAAGGCCGCAAACGACGCCGCCAGCGGCAGGTCCGTCACCGCCACGTAGCTGAAGGCCAGCCAGGCAACCGAGGTCGACAGGATCAGGCTCGCGCACAGCGCGGCGTCGCGGCCGAACTCGCGGCGCAGCGCCAGAAAATAGTAAACCAGGAAGGCCAGACTCGCCAGCGCGACCGGCAACCGCGGCCCCAGTTCGGTTCCCAGCCCCGCGCGCACACCCAGCCCCACCATCCAGTAGAGCAGCGCTGGTTTCTCGAACCACGGCTCGCCCCACAGCCGCGGTGTCACCCAGTCGCCGGAAAGAGCCATTTCGCGCCCGATGGAGGCGTAGCGCGGCTCGTCCGGCCCGATCAACCCGACCGCGGAAAGGCCGAACAGGTACAGCGAACACACCCCAGCCGCCGCGGCCAGCCACGCCAGGCGCACAGTCACCCAACAAGTATAATGAGCATTGTGTCTTCCGTGCGCATCCTCACGGCGCTCCTGCTGCTCTCCCCCGCCCTGGCTCAGGTGAACAACTGCGCCTGCGATCCGGCGCGGCCCGAAACCATGCTGGCGCGCCAGTGCAGCCTCTGCCGCGAGGCCGAAAAGCAGCCGCCCGATATCGGGATCTTCTTCCTCAAGGACACCAATCCGCGCAAACCCCACCGCTGGCTGGCCTTGCCGCGCGCCCATGTCCCCGGTGGCCACCACCTGGACGAGTTGTCCGACAAAGAGCGAATCGCCCTGTGGAGGGCCGCCATCGAAAAGGGCAAGGAGCTCTGGGGCAACGAGTGGGGGGTGGCCTACAACGGCGAGAAGGTGAGGACACAGTGCCATGCGCACCTGCACATCGGCAAGCTGCTCCAGGGCGTCTGTTCTCCCGGCAGATACATCGTCATCCGCCGGCCCGACCAGATTCCCAGGCATCCGCGCAAGGGCCTGTGGGTCCACCCGGTGGGAGACAAGCTGCACGTACACCTGGAAGAGAACATCACGGAAACCGCGTTGATGCGGTGAGGTTCATTCATTGAGTCTGGTCGATATTACCAAGGCCGCAGGACCGGAGAACTCCGCCATCCTGCTCCACCCCGCCGACACGGTGGCCATCGCCCGCCTGCCTCTGGCCGCCGGACGGCAAGTTCTCGTCGGCGGCGCCGGGATCGAGCTGCGCGACGACGTGCCCGCCGGCCACAAGCTGGCCCTGCGGCCCATACCGCCCGGCGGCCCCATCGTGCGCTACGGAGAATCCATCGGCCGGGCCTCGCGCGCTATCGCCCCCGGCGAGCACGTCCACACGCACAATGTGGCCTTCGAAGAAGTCACGGTCGCTTACGAGTTCCCCTCCGGCGAAGCTCCGCTGCCCGTCCCGCCGCGCGGCGCGCCGGTGTTCCTGGGCTATCCGCGCGCCGATGGCCGCGTGGGCACGCGCAACTACATCGCCGTGGTCGCCGCCTCCAACTGCGCGGCGCACGCCGTCTCGCTGATCGAGCGCAGCTTCGAGAACGAGCCCCTGCCCGATAACGTCGATGGTGTCGTGGCCTTCCCGCACGGCGACGGCTGCGGCGCCGCCGTCGGGCCGGACACGATCCAACTCCAGCGGACGCTCTCCGGCATCCTGGACCATCCCAACGTCTCCGCCGCGCTGATTCTCGGCCTGGGCTGCGAGGTGAACCAGATCGATCACTACCTCGGCCCCGGCTCGCCCTCCCGCGACCGTCTGGCCGGACTGACCCTGCAAATGAGCGGCGGCACGCGCGGCGCGGTCGAGGCCGCCCGCCGCGAGATCGCGCGCTTCATCGAGCGCGCCGCCGCCGAGCGCCGCGTCGAAACCCCCGCCGGCAAAATCGTCCTGGGACTGAACTGCGGCGGTTCGGACAGTTTTTCCGGAATCACGGCCAATCCGGCCCTCGGCCGCTGTTCGGATCTGCTGGCCGCCGTGGCCGGCACGCCGGTGCTGGCCGAAACTACCGAGATCTTCGGCGCCGAGCATCTGCTGGTGCGGCGCGCGCGCTCCCGCGCGGTGGCCGAGCGCCTGCTCGGCTTCGTCCGCGCCTATCGCGCCTACCTGACCCGGTTCGGCGAGACCTTCGACGACAACCCCTCGCCCGGCAACAAGGACGGCGGCCTGACCAACATCCTGGAGAAG
>CAYOTD010000483.1:0-4464 GCA_964406685.1 uncultured Solibacteraceae bacterium
CGACCGTTTCGCCCTCGACGCGGACCTCGGTCAGCCGCATGCGGTTGGTCACCTCGAACTGCAATGCTCTCAGACCCGCCGTGCGCGGAGTCACCGTCGCGATCGTCCTGGCCTTGAGGGTGAGGTCGGGGTCGAGCGTGGCCTCGATGCGGATGTCGGAGATGTCAAAATCAGGCGCGGCCGTCTTCTTCCGGCCGGTGCGGTAGGATCGGGCCTGGAAGATCGTCCAGTTGTCGAAGAAGGCGCGCGTGTCGCGGAAGGCCACCTGGCCGAGGGCAATCTGGTCGCGGGAACGCGCGTCCACAATCAGGTCGAAATTGCCCTGGCGCACGCCGGCGATAGCGGCATAGAAGAAGCCGCGGCCGGCGTGGCGTTCGAGCAGATCCAGCACCAGGCGCACCTCGAAGCTCGTCGCCAGATTCTGCACCGTCGCGCCCCAGGTAGAACTCAGCAGGTGGCCCATTTCGGCGCTCTTCTCCGCCCCCCCCGCCCGCACCGCTTCAGCAAGCACGGAGGCAGTGTCGTCGCTGAACACCATCACGATGGCGCGGAAGTGTTCGTTCAGGTTGGGCGACCCGGTGAAGGTGGCCAGCGAGAGCCGCTCGCTGCGGTTGGGCGGCATCACCAGCACTTCGCCGTCACCGCCCTCCACATCGGCGCTGAAGACCGCCGAAAGACGCGCGCCGTCGACGGGCTTGCCGAAGATCAGGTAGCCGTCTGTGAGGTAGATGCGGGCGTCTTCGCGGGGCAGGGCGATGTCGCGGACGCGGTAGCATTCCTCCGTGTCCAGGCCGGCCTCGCGCACTTTTCGCGCCAATTCGGCGGCATTGTCGGCGGCTCCCGCCGCCAGCGGCAACGCCAGGGCTGCGAGCAACCAGGGTTTCACGACTCCAGTCTAGCCCTTATCGCTTTCCGCCGAAATGCTTGTCGGCGAAGTCCATGTACCGGTCCCAGTCGTAAGCGGTGATATCGTGCTTGCCGGCGCGGACATGGTAGCCGACCGTGTTCATGATGGGCTGGTGAACCGCGGGCATTTGATCGGTGCCCAGGCCCTGCTTGCCGAGCAGGCGATAGACCGGTCCGGCGGCGGCGGCGGAGAGGAACTCGCCTTTGGGGTCGGCCCACTTGTCCTCTTCGGCGCTGGCAACGTAAACCGGACGGGGGGCGATGAGGGCGATCAGCAGGTGCTGGTCGATGGGCAGATCGTCTTCGCGGTCATTGTACTTGCGGTAGTTGTCGCAAAACCAGTGCGGGAAGGCGGCATTGAGATTCCTGACGCGCTCACCGAAGCGGCGCCGGGCGAGAGACGCGCCGCCCTCGCCGGAGTCGTTCGAGATGACCATAGCGAAGCGGGTATCCTCGGCGCCGGCCCACAGAGCCGTCTTGCCGAGACGGGAGTGGCCCATGACGGCGACTCGCTTCGCGTCCACGTCCTTGTCGGTTTCCAGGTAGTCCATTACGCGGCTCAACCCCCAGGCCCAGGCGCCGATTGCGGCCCAGGCATCGGGCGGGCGCGGCTGGCCGGGCTTGTCGTACAGCGGGCGAATACCGTAGCGCATGCCGCCGTCGAAATCGGGCTCGATATCGCAGTAGTAGACCACGGCCAGCCCATAGCCGCGCGCGAGGATGCGCTCGACGCCCCAGCGGCTGACTACCGCGCCTCGCGACTTCTCCGTGGCACGCTCCTTCGCGTTCTCCTTATCGCGGGGATTGCGCAGCCAGATGTCGCCCATCCGGATGGCGGGATCGGCGTGGACGCCCTGGTTGGGAGTGAAACCGAGGCTCAGAAAGACGGGGACGGGCTTGCGCGCCGCGGCGGGGAGGTAGATCAGGATCTCCATCTTCGGCCCGTCCTTGCCGGGCAAGAAGTAGGCCGTCACCTGCTTGCGCAAGGCAGTGCCGCCGAGGGCCTCGCGGCTGATTTCGGCCATCTCGTAGCGGATGCCCTTGGGCCGGGCAGGGCTGCGACCGTACACGTTCGAGCGGAACATCTCGAGAATCTCCGGCCGGCGTTTCGTGTTCCACGTGCGCGCGTCGCGCACGGGTTGGCCATTGGCCATCACGAGAGGGTCGGGCAGAGAGTACTGGGGAACCTTCGACTCGTCGTAGTTCGTGCCAGGGGGCTGGGCAGCCGCCGGGCCCGCGGCGAGAGTCAGCAGAAGAGCGAATCGCCAGGCAGTCATGGACATCTCCCGTAACACGATATCAGAAGCGCACTTAAGGGTCCTGCCGCTCGAAGACGACCTGGACCAGCTCGAGTTCGGCCTCTCCGGCCGGCTGGCGCGGCGTCAGTTTGAAGAAGACGCTGTTGCGCCCCTCGATCATCTCCAGGACGCCGAGAGGGACTAATTCGCCCTTCTTCCGCTCGACGGCGTGCAGGTCGGCGGCGGTTCCCATTTCCTTTTCGTCGCGCATGAGTTGCACCCGTGGAGCCGAAGGCCCGTGGATCGCCTGGATCAGGATTCTGTACGCGCCCTGGGACGGAAGGTCGCAGCCGAGCGCGAGCGCGTGCGCGCCGAACATGTCCTTGCCCGTCGTCTTCAGGGACAGGAAGCGGACACTCTCGCCTCCGAACTTTTCGTTCTTCTTGGCGAGCGTGGCGTTCTGGAAGGGGAAGGCGTCCAGGGGCACATTCCAACCGGGGGTGAAGATGACGCGCTTCGGATCGACGACGCGCCGGGCGGCGGGGGTAGGCGGCGCAAAATCGGCCGTGGGCCGCTTCTCGGAGTACAGATAAGTCACGGCGGCGTAGTCCGTGCGCAGTTGGTTGCCCGTGGGCCCGTGTTCGATGGCCAGCTTCAGGCTTTGGCGGAAGGAGTAAGCGTCGCCCAGAAAGAAGCGGTAGCCTCCGGTGCGTCCCAGCGGTTTCTCGTATCCGAGGCAGCCGCTCAGCGGGAGGGAGAGACGCCGGTCCCAACGACCGGGGACGTCGTACCAGCCGCCGTTGAAGAAATCCTCCGAGCCGGTGCCGTGGATCGTCAGTTCGCCGTCGATGGTGGCCTGATCGTCCCCTTCGAAGAAGTACGTGTTGCCCGGCTCCTCGCCCTGGGTTTGCAGAGCGACACCCACGAGGTGGCCACGGCCGCGGGTGTCGATGAAGGTGAACGGCATGCCGGCGGTGGTCGGGTTTTCGCGCCGCCAGAGGGCGTAAAACTTACCCTCGTCCGCCGCGCGAGGCGCCGGGGCAAACACTAACTCGGCGCGCACATCCAGCGCCCGGTCCGAGACGAGTTCCACTCGCGCGGACTTGTCAAAAGGCATCGGCAGGTACGCGTAGTTCTCGCCGCCTTCGGTGCCCACCAGCAACGAGCGCGCGGCCGGCTGGCCCCAGGCATAGCCGAAGAAATCCCCCACGGGGCTCATCACGGCCGGCTCCGGGTCGCCGTCCCAGTAGATCTTCAGAAGCGCCGGGCGGTCCTTGCCCGCGAAGGCGGAGGCCGGGGCGAGGCGCAGCCCTACGATGCGGCCGGGTTGCTTGATGTCGAACAGAGCCGCGCTCTGCCCGGCCGCCACCGCGCGCCTCACTTGCAGCGTGCGCGGCCGGCCGCCCGGAGGAACCAGCCACTTACTGATGTCCCGGCCCGCCGAGCGGAGCAACTCCGCGGCCTTGAGCAAGGCCGCGGCGTCCGCGCCGGGGCGGTAGCTCTCGATGCCTGAACCCTTCGGATAAGTCGCGTAGTTGATCTGGTAAAACTGTATCTTACTCGCCTTGGCAATGATCTTACACGACTTACTGTAAGTTATCGGCACATAGGAATAGAACCCGCCGCCGCCGAAGCCGGATAGCGGGGAGAGAAAGGGCGGCTGCGCGCCGGTGAATAACTCGCGGAACTTCACCCGGATACGCGGTTGCGCTTCGCCGTCGAAGTAGAACTCGAACAAGTCGCCGGTGGGGGTGGGGGTCCAGATGCGGTAGATCGCGCCCGGACCTTCGAGCTCGGCCAGCACCAGCCCGCCCGCCTCTCTGCGCACGAAGGAGTACTTGCCCGAAAAGCCGTCGTCGTTGCCGCCGGTTCGGTCGTAGCTGGAGACGGAGGCCACCCGCACGGATTCCCTGAACCGGGGCAGCAGATCCAGACGGTAGATCTGCGCGCTTCCCGCCGCGACGGCCGCGGCCAGCAACACCGCAGAGGCAGAGATCATGCAGAATGTTGTACCGCAAAACGACGCCGCGGGGCCAGAGGTTCCGCTCTACCCGCCGTCAGGGCAACAGCACCAGATGGGAGCGGGAGAAGGCGAACTTGCTGCCGGCGTGATCGACTACGTTCACCTGGCAGGTGTATTCGCCGGGCTGGAGCTTGGCCAGCGGCATCTGGAACTCGAACGGCACGATCTGGCGGCGCTGGGCCGGGGCTTCGGTCACGCGCATCGGCTCGGATTCGAAGGCCTTCACCTTGCCACGGAAGAAGCTCACCGTGGCGGCCAGGTTCGGCGCCTTGGTTTGGGCGCCGGTGCCGGGGTCGT
>CAYOTD010000484.1:0-4453 GCA_964406685.1 uncultured Solibacteraceae bacterium
AAACCGGTTGCCCCATCCGCCCGGCACGCCGTTGTCGGTCTTGCGCCAGCAGAACTCGTCGATGAAGCGCCACCCCCATTGCCGCTTGTGCGCGATCACGAGGTCCTTCACGTACAGGCTGCGCTCGCCGTCCTCGGCGTGCTCCTTGATGTTCAGGAAATAGGAGCCGTCCGGCGCCAGCACGGATTCGATGGCGGCCGCCACATCTCGGTACCACTCGACGTACTCGTCCGGCGGCACCGGCTGGAAGCCACTCGCCGGGTCGTATTCGCGCTGCCGGGCATAGGGCGGCGAGGTGACGACCAGGTTGGCCTTGGCGCCCTCGAAAAGCCGCGCAATTGCGCGGAAGTCCCGGCAGTCGCCGCACAGCAGCCGGTGCGGACCGATCAGCCACACGTCGCCGGGCCGGGTGACCGGTTGAAGCGGCGGCTCCGGAATCGCCTCTTCGGTTTCGGGCTCCGGCCGCGCCTCGCGAACCTCGGCGAGCAGCGCCTCGATCTCGTCCTCGCCGAAGCCCACGACGGAGAGGTCGAGTCCTTCCCGCTCCAGATCCGCGAGTTCCTGCGCCAGCAAGTCCTCGTCCCAGCCGGCGTTGAGGCTCAGCTTGTTGTCCGCGATCAGATACGCCCGCCGCTGGATCTCGCTCAAATGATCCAGCACCACCACCGGAACTTCGGCGAGACCCAGCTTCCGGGCAGCCAGCAGGCGGCCGTGGCCAGCCACGATCCCCGCGTCGGAGGCGACGAGGATCGGCGAGTTAAACCCGAACTCCACAATGGACGCCGCGATCTGCGCGACCTGTTCGTCGGAGTGCGTGCGGGCGTTTCTCGCGTACGGCACCAGCCGCTCAACCGGCCAGATCTCGATCCGGCGCGCCATGGCGGGCGTGATCTTCGGGCGCGTGGTCATGCGAAGAGCAATTGCTGCCGTGGGTCGACGGGCCGAGGCGAAACCCCTTGGGCTGCGCTCGGCCCAAGGGGTTTTGTCCCGAGGCCCCTCTGCCGGCTGAGCGCGTCGATCATGCGGATCTCGTCGGGAGTCATGCACCGTCTCACTCGACGCGCAACACCTCGGCCGCCTGGGCGGCTATCTGGCGCAACGTAGTCTCAGAACGCAGACGTAGAGACTGGCGTCCGTCAGGCACAATGACAATGGCGCCCTCGACCGGGCGCAGCCGATCTCGTAGCCGGTCAAACCGCCGATGCCACTGAATGCGCCTCCCAGCAAACCACAGCAGCAGCGCACGCAAATCGCCCAGCAGCGGTAACGGCTCCGTATAGCTGAAATTGGTTGCAGCGAATTCACCATGCAACGCCATCGCTGCGAGGTCGTATGTGACCGCCGCTTCCTCAGCAGTCGCGCAGACGCCGAGATGAAACGTCCCGCCTTCGTATCTGATCGCCGCCGCCCAGCGGCCCCCCTGGCCGACGCGGTGAACGCCTTTGTATCCGGAGGTGTTTCTCCGGTTTCGCTTACAGTTCCTCGCATTCCCGGCGCGGTCCGCCAGCCTCAAGTTGCACCGGCGATTGTCCAGACGGTTGCGGTTGATGTGGTCCACCTCAACTCCTGCGGGCGCTTGCATGATCACCCTATGCATGAAGGTCCACTTGCCTTTCTCGAGCCGGCGCGCGTAACCCCCACCGCCGAGGTGCCAACGAAACCCGGCCAACTGTGCGTCCTGCTCGTCAATCAGGGCGTACCCGGCCAGCGAACCATCCTGTTTCCGCAGCGGAATCTGAAGGCATGCCGGAGCCTGTCTCGGCTCTGTTTGAATGTCAACCACGGAAAAAGGCGAGGTTGACCTGGTAAGAGATTCCGCGACAGAGACTTGCAAGTCAGTTGTCAACGCTTGTCAGCCAAGAAAAAAAGTGCTGGCGCTGGCGACAGCGTGCCATCGTCCCACCGGCAAGAAACCTTGGCCCGGAAGGACCCAGCGGAGATCGAATTGCACGGTCCGAGGTCCTCAGCATCGCCAGAGGCCCCGCAGGCCAGGCACTGGAACCGCTCACCTGCGTCGTGGTAGCCGGTCTGCGGGCAGATGCCGAAGTCGTACTCGTGGACGATGACCTCGTCGCTCAAGCACTCGGGGCAGGCCATGTCACACCGCCGGAGCCAGGCAGTCCAGCAGCACGCGCAGGAAGATCGGCCGCACTTCCTCGGGCGCGAGGTTGGTTTCGCTGCGGTCGCCGGCCAGCGATTTCAAGCGCCAGCAGCGGCGGCCCTCATCGAGGTGTTGCCGGAAGGAGTACGCCTGTCCCATGTAGTCGGTCGCCCGCATGGGGGCTGGCTCGCCCGGCATGCGGTGGAGGATGACGCGATTGACCGTGCCCTTCTTGTGGCGCACGACCTTCGCGCGTCCCATAGCGGCGAGCCTCCCGGCACGCTTCGGGGAGATCCAATCTACGAGGGCGCCGTCGTATCGGTACAGCGGAATCTGCCGTTCGGCCACACGTCACCACCGGCGCTCGATTCCGCTGCTGGTTCTCTCAGGCGATCGGCTGGAGGGATGAAAACACTTCGCCCGGAGCGGATGCGGGAAGGAGTTGGTAAGGAGTGTCCCGGCACTCCCTATTGGCGGCGCGTCGCCGCGCTTACCCCGATTCTCTCACCAAACGAGATCGCTGTCAAGTGCGATTAGTGCTTTTCGCGAATCACGGCACCGGCAAACGATCCACAACCAGGAGCGAAATGCCATGCAGCGATGGAAGATCGCCGTCGTTGGTCAGAAACCACGTCGCCCCGGCGGCCTTGGCGGTGGCCAACTGGATGGCGTCGGGTGTCTTGATGCCGTGCGAGGCGCGCAGTCGAGCCGCTTCTTCCGCGATCTCCTCCCCGAGCGGCAGGGCGGCTAGGCTGGGCGACCGCAAGAGAATCTCTCGGTACTCGCGTGCCAAATCTTCCCGCCGATTGCGCAGCGGGTGCACGAGGACTTCGAGCAGCGTAACGAGAGAGGTCACGATCCGGAACTCCTGCCGCTCCGCTGCCGCAAAGAAGGGCTTCAGCTTAGCGGCGTGAACGGGATGCCTCTCGATGAGGTAGATGAGCGGAGCGGTGTCGAGGCCGACGGTTGCGCCGCGAAGAGCGTCTATCCATTCCACGAGGAGCGTTCCCGGCGCAGGTACTCGTCCACATCCACGGCCTGCCACACTTCCTCTCCCAGACCCTCAAGCTCCAGGAGGCTGCGAGGTGACCGATCCAATCTGCCGCTCAGGCGAGAGGTGAGTTCGGCGATCAGCCGAAGCTGGTCCGCCGGGCCAAGGGCCTCGACCGACTTCCTAGCGTTCTCGTATGGCGTTGCCATGGGAGTGCGCCTCCAAAACAATTCTACCTCCGAGCCTCCCTGGCGGCGCTTTTGAGATCGCCTCCAGCGATTCTCATGTAGGGGCAAAGGCAATTTGTCTTCGTGCTGAGACAAATCGAAAAACACGCATGTCACGACCGCCATGACCGCCGCCAACTTGCCGGCGAAGCATCGGCCGCCGATCCTCATGTATAGGGAAAGGCGATTTGTCTTCGTGCTGAGCGGAATCTCAAAACACGCATGACATGGCCATTATGACCACCCAGTGCGCCGAGAAGGGCAGGCGAACGAGCGAGGCATGGCGTCCAAAATTGGACTCCAAACCGCCACCAAACGGACTCCGGGCAAGCAAGGGAGTCACGCAAGTGGTTGTAAGTATTTGAGTTATTTGGTCGGGCCGCCGGGATTTGAACCCGGGACCTCTTGCACCCCAAGCAATATTTATCAATAACTTACGAGCATCGTGTACTGAAAACAAAAGAGTTATGCACGCCGGATTTGGACGCCAAAACGCCACCAAACCCGATATGGACTCCACACCGCCACCACGACCGCCCACCCCACGCGCGCGCGGTTGTTCCGGTCTTTCAGATTCCGCTCAGCACGAAGACAAATCGGGTTCCCTATACAGGAGGATCGATGTGGACGGGCCGTTGGGAGATCAAGCGTTGGCCTGCCCCTTGGCGACTTTCCGAGACGGGAGGAACTGACTGAGCCCACCGACCTTGCGCCAGACATCGATCCAAACGTCGAGCGCGCGGTCGATGGCGGCGGCCAAGCCGGCGCCGGATTCCCCGACGACCGGTTCCCAAATCCAGGCCTCGCAATCGTTAGTCTGTAGTCCTTCAACGCCAAGAGCGGCCAGCTTCTTGATGGCTGGCCCTGGCTCTTTGAGCCAGACGGACAGACTTACGCCGCCACCGTCATCCTCGCTGATCCAGAAACAGAAGTAGATGCCCCACTTGGTATCCCAGTTCTTGCTCGGGTATTTCAATCCAATCGAGGCCTCCGAACCGTCCCAGTTTTTATCGAAGTTTGCTGGATCTGCGTATGTCACCAGGCCTTCGTTGATCTCCGCTTTCTCCAGCTTGAGCGCGGCCGCGATGTCGTCGATACGCTCGTCGACGGCGGCCCGGATTGCTTCCTGCACCT
>CAYOTD010000485.1:0-4451 GCA_964406685.1 uncultured Solibacteraceae bacterium
GGCGCTACACTCGTCGGTCTCGGAGCACGCGATAAATGGACATTTCCTGGATCGGCCTTTCTCTCATCCTGTTCGGCGGCATCATGCAGGGCGGCTTCACCATTCCGCAGAAGTTCCTGAAGGGGTGGCGGTGGGAGATGGGGTGGTTGGTCTACTCCATCGCCGGCATGATCGTCTTCCCGTGGGCGATGGTGCTGGCGACGATTCCCGATCCGGCGGCGGTCTATTCGGCGGCGGGCGCCCGTTCCATCCTGCTGGCGGCGGTGTTCGGCATGGGGTGGGGCATCGGCTCGATCTTCTTCGGCCTGGGCGTGGCGGAGTTGGGCACGGCGCTGGGCTTCGCCATCATCATGTCGCTGATCGCCGCGCTGGGGTCGATCATCCCCCTGGCCGTGCAGCATCCCGACCAGCTCTTCTCGGGCCGCGGGATGCTGCTGTTCCTGGGCCTGGCGATCGTGATCCTGGGCGTGGCGCTGTGCTCGAAGGCGGGCGCGCTGCGCCAGGCGGCGGCGCCGCAGAAGACGGGCAACTTCGTGCGCGGGTTGGTCATCTGTATCCTGTCGGGCGTGCTGTCGCCGATGTTCAACTTCGCGGTGGCGTTTCTGGACGACATCGCCAACCTGGCGCAGGCGCAGGGAGTGAGCGGGGCGACGGCCTCGGTGACCAAGATCGCGGTAGCCATCTCGTCGGGCTTCGTGGCCAACGCCGGCTACTGCCTGTACCTGGTGAAGAAGAACGGCGGCTGGAAGAACGAAGTGCCCGGCGCGATGGGGCGCAACATCCTGCTGGCCTCGGTGATGGGCGTGCTGTGGTTCTTCGGCATGTACTTCTACGGGCAGGGCGCGGCCCACATGGGCGAGTACGGCGCGGTGTTCGGCTGGCCGCTGTTCATGACGGCGATCCTGTTGGTGGCGAACCTGCTCGGCATCCTGACGGGCGAGTGGCGCGGAGCGGGCGCGCGCGCGATGCGCTTCCTGGCCTGCGGCAACGCGGCCATGATCGCGGCCGTGGTAGTGATCTCGATCGGCTCGCGGCCGTAGCGGGTTACGGCTTCACGAACCACTCAACCGACATGGGCATCCTGGTGTAGAACACGAGCGTGTCATCGTCGCTGCCAATGAGCAGCATAGAGCGGAGCGCTCCATTCCGATCGAACTCGATGGGCTGTAGGACGCCTGCCGACTTGTCCAACCGGTAGAGCAGAAGCCGCCAATCGGAGGTGTCGTTCCGATTGCGCCGCTTCTGTCCACTCAGGTAAACATCCCCATCGGCGGCCATGGCACAGCCGAGCAGTTGAGCCTCCGCCGGGGGCGGGGCGATGCTCCACTTTCCGGCGATCTCACCCGAGGGCTTCAGCTCGAAGTAAGTGTTCCCCTCCACGAAGTAGTAACCGATTCGGTGCGCGGCTCCGACCAGGAAGGAATGGTAGGAGTAGAGTTCCGGGATCTTGGGCGGGAGCAGCGACCGGGGCAGCGCGGTTCGCAGCAGCCGCCCTTGCGCGTCATACTGCCGGAGGATGTCGTATTCCGGCACGTCGTCGAGGTTCGAGTCGCGGACGCGCCCGACCGCCCACAGAGTCCCGTCCGGCGCAGGATGAATCTGGAGGGGCAGGTAAGGATCGGTGCGGAGGGCGCGGGTCACGACTCCCGACGGGCTCAACCAGTAGATCGCCTGGATGGTGCCGCCTCTCTCGTCGACGGCCGATCCGATGGCCGCCATGCTCCCGCCGGGCGAGGCGGCGACATCCCGGATTCTGGTGGCCGCCGCGCCCGGCGCCGACACAGGGACGTTGACCAGCCGCTTTCCGGCGCAGTCGTACACCCAGATGGCGGCGCGGCTGAACTCGCGAGCCAGCACAAGGCCGTGCTGGAACCGGGGAAGCGAGTGATTCGCCCAATCTCTGGGGATCTCGACGGTACGGATCGGGAGCCGGTCCGGCTCGGCGGCGAACGCCGGCATGAGACTCCCAAGAAGAAGCGGCACGAAGGCGACGGCTTTCATCGCAAAGCCTCCTCTGATCTCTTGACGTCGCCGGCTCGACGCGCGTTTAGGGGGACTCGGGGTTCCAGGGCTACCTGGAGTCGCTGGTGAAGAGGCGGTCTACGTCGAAGTTGAGGCCGAGGTAGGTTTGGATGCTGTCGGCGTGGGGGCCGGCGTCGGTGTCTACCGTCATTTGGGCGAAGGGGCGGAGGCCGAGGGACTGCATCCATTGCCAGCCGGGTCTCCAGGTCAGGTAGCCGTCTACCTTGACTCGGTTGTTGCGGCGGTGGAGGAAGAAATCGCTCTTGCCATAGCCGGCTTCGAGGTGCGATCCGCTGAAACGGCCGTTGACCGCTTCCACGCCCAGGCCGAGATGATGCAGGCCGGAGATGTCCTGGCCGCCGCCAGCTACGCTTACGAAACCGAATTGCGCGTTCAGGTAGGCTCGGGCGGGGTGGCTGCTCTGGGCGTTCAGCGCGGCGAATTCCCAGCGCAGGCCGGCCAGGGCTTCCAGGCTCGAGGCGCCGCGCAGCAGGTAGAGGAAGCCCGCCTCCGGCTTCACCTTGCCGGGGGCGAAGACGCCGTCGCAGACCGCGACGGAAGAATTCGCCGAGCAGTCCACATCGGCGCTGCGCATGCCGTGGATCGTCTCACCGTAGAGCCAGAGCTGGTGGGTCTTGGGCGCGGCCGGGTCGCCCAGAAGGCGGTAGCCGAAGTCGAAACCGGCGATGGCGCGCTCCTTGAGTTTCGTCGAGACGTCGGGGTTGATGTATTGGTTCAGATCGGAGGCGGCGAAAGAGTCGATGGAGACGCCGATGTAGGCCGATGCCTCCAGATTCTCGCGTTCGTCATGAGGCGGAGTTGAATCCGAGGCGGCGGAAGCGGCGGCCGCGCACACGAGGAACCACAAAAAAAAGCGCATGAAGTTGCTCCGCCCCGATTCTACCGGGCGATTCGGAGGAAACCGGTCTGAGCGGACCGAAAAACGTTGCTGGGGAAAGCGCGAATTTTTCGCGCCGATGTGTGACTGTGGGGGAAGCGGTGCAGAAATCGGAGGATTACCCAGAAAGGTGCTGCGTTTCCGTAGTAGAACGGATTGCCGCGGCAATAGCTTTCCACGACTCACGCACCTGCCTCTGGTCGGATCCTGGCGGCGCCGTTGAACCGATGCGGAGAAATGACTTGAACACCCCCTCATTCGATCATGCGCCTTGCCGCCCAGAGCAGCGATAGCGGCGGTCGGCAGGACGGAAAGCTCGCGGGCAAGGTAGTGGTCCGCACATGCCTCACATACGGCGGGCGGCACCGGTTCGCACTCCGCGCTCGTAAAGCACAACACCGACTCCGTGATTTACGTCCGGCGCATCTGATCGTGGAAGGAGAGGTCGGGCCAGCAGTCGTTCAGGATCGCGCGAACGTTTCGGTGAAAGCGATCCTTGCCATTGGCGAAGCATCCGCGGCAGTGGGCTGAAGAGAACAATCCAGTCGTGCAACTCCTGCTGCCGATGATCGAGATCCTGGCGCTGGCCAAGCGAGGTGCGGGCGAGTTGGTGCGGGAGGCGGGAGTGCGGATGATCCTGTTGGCCATCCAACAGGAGGCCGATGCACTCACGGGAGCCAAGCACCAACCAGGTGCGGAACGCCAGGCGCATCGCTGGAGCCGGGAAGATGGCTTCGTGGTGGTGGACGGCCAAAAGGTGCCGATCGAGCGGCGGCGTCTGCGCGGCAAGAATGGCGGGGAAGTCCGCCTGAGCACCTACGAACTGTTCCAGCAAACCAGCACGCTGGACGACGAGGTGTGGTGGAAGATGCTGCGCGGGCTGACCACACGGAACTACACGCTGGTGACGCGCACTTTTGCAGAAGCCTACGGCATGGAGAAGTCGGCCATCAGCGACCGGTTCATCCAAGCCAGCCGGGAGAAGCTCAAGGAGCTGATGGAGCGGCCCTTGGGCGAGCTGAAGCTGCGCGCCATTGTGATCGATGGCAGGCCCTTCAAAGGCCGCCAGATGATAGCTGCCATTGGCGTGGGAAATGACGGCAAGAAGACGGTGCCGGGCCTACGCGAAGGAGCCACGGAGAACTCCACCGTGGCGCGCGAGTTATTGGAGGATCTGGCTCGCCGCGGCCTGGATTTCTCCACTCCGCAATTGTATGCCTTGGATGGGGCCAAGGCCCTGTCGTCGGCGGTGAAACGGCATGCGGGGGAAGCCGGAGTGATTCAGCGGTGTCAGATCCACAAGCGGCGGAATGTGTCGGACCAGTTGCCGGAAGAGCACCAGCCTGGCATCGAACGGAAGCTGATCGCGGCATACGCGATGACGGAAGAGGCCGATGCTCGCCGGGCGCTGGACCAGATCTATCGGGAACTGGACCGGATCAATCCCAGCGCGGCCCGCAGCCTGGAGGAGGGCCTGGAAGAAACGCTCACAGTTCACAAACTGCGAATGCCGGAGATGCTGCGGAAATCA
>CAYOTD010000486.1:0-4447 GCA_964406685.1 uncultured Solibacteraceae bacterium
GAAGGCGCGCTCGGTTTCGGCGAGCGGAAACCGGTCCGAGATCATCTCGTCCAACCGCAGCTTGCCCGCCGCCAGCAGCTTGAGGGCCGGCTCGAAGCGGCCGCACCGCGAGCCCACCAGTGTGATCTCGTTGACCACCACCGGCGCCATGTCAAGCGACACCGCGTCATGCACAGTCGATTTCACGACGACCACCCCGCGCGGCCGCGTCATGCCCACGGCCTGGCGCAGGCCATCGGAGGAACCCGTCGCTTCGACGACCCAATCGTAGGCGGCCACGGGCAGTCTCTCCGCCGCCAGCGATACCTCCACGCCCGCGCGCGCCGCGATGGCCAACTTCTCCTGGTGCCGCCCGAACAGGTGAACGCGCGCGCCGTGGGCTTGCAGAACCTGAGCCACCAGCAGACCCAGCTTGCCGTCGCCCAATACGGCCACCGGCGCGCCGCGCGGGGTTTTCACCTGGTCGAGAATCTCGCAGGCCGCGGCGACCGGCTCGGTGAAGACGGCATGTTCCGTGGGAACGGCGTCCGGCACCAAGCGCAGATTCCCCTCCGGCAGCGTGAAGAACTCCTGGAACACCCCGGGGTGGCGCGCGATCCCCAGAACGGTCCGCCGCGCACAGTGCCGCCCCAGCCCGCGCCGGCACCACTCGCACTCCCCGCACGCCAGGTTGATCTCACCCACCACCCGCTGCCCCACCAGCACCGGCGCCTCCGCTTCCACCACTTCCCCCACGAACTCGTGACCCGGCGTTCCGCGGAAGCCGTAGTAGCCGCGTTGCAGCTCGAGATCGGTGTTGCAGATGCCGCCCGTGATCAGCCGGATGAGCGCGAATCCGCGCCGCCGGCGCGGCCGCGGGCGGCGCACCAGAGAGATCCGTCCCTCCTCCAGGTGTGCGGCGATCATACCAGCAAGTATAATCAGGGTTTCATGCCCGCCGAGTTGATCTGCTTTGAACGCTTCTGCCGCGCCCGCTATCCCATCGACGCGGTTCTGTACAACTGCCCCCGCTGCGGCGGCCTGTTGGAGGCGGTCTATCCCCCGCCGGCGCTCGACCCCGATTCCCTCAAGCAGCTCTGGCGCGAACGCCGCATGAGCAACCTGCCGCTCGACCAGAGCGGCGTGTGGCGCTTCCGCGAGATGATCCCCTTTCTGAACGACGACCGCCACGTCGTGACGCTGCGCGAGGGCAATACGCCCCTGCTCCCGGCCCCGCGCGCGGCCGACTACGCCGGCCTCGACGCCCTGCACTTCAAACACCAGGGTTTCAACCCCACCGGCTCGTTCAAGGACAACGGCATGACCTGCGGCGCCACACAGGCGGTCCGCCTGGGCATGAAGCGCGTGGCGTGCGTCTCCACCGGCAACACCTCCGCCTCGATGGCCGCCTACGCCGCCGCCGCCGGCTTGCAGCCGATCATCTTCATCCCCCACGGCAACATCAGCTACGGAAAGCTGGCGCAGGCCCTGGAATACGGCGCGCGAACGCTGCAAGTGGAGGCCAATTTCGACCAGATCCTGGCCCTGGTGCGCGGACTCGCCGAACGGCTCGGCATCTACCTGCTGAACTCGATCAACCCTTTCCGCATCGAAGGGCAGAAGTCGATCATGATCGAACTGATGGAGCAGCGCGACTGGACCCCGCCCGACTGGGTCGTGCTGCCCGGCGGCAACCTGGGAAACACCTCGGCTTTCGGCAAGGCGCTGCGCGAGATGTATGAGTGGAGGCTGATCCCCCGCTTCCCACGACTGGCGGTGGTGCAGGCGGAGGGCTCGGCCCCGTTCCACGCGCTGATGCGGTCTACCGACCGCTCGGAGCTGAAACCGGTCGAGAATCCCGAGACCCTTGCCACGGCCATTCGCATCGGCGACCCGGTCTCCTGGCCCAAGGCGCTGAACGAAGTTCTGACCTCGCGCGGCGCGGTGACCAAAGTCAGCGAGCAGGAGATCGCCGACGCCAAGGCGCAGATCGGCGCCTGCGGCATCGGCTGCGAACCGGCTTCGGCGGCCACCCTGGCCGGCATCCGCAAGCTGCGCATGGCCAACGTCATCCCGCCCGAAGCCGACGTGGTCGCGGTGCTCACCGGCAACCTGCTCAAGGACCCCGACTACATCTACCGCTACCACACCGGCCAGCTCCAGGCGCCCAACGGGACACCGATCCACTCCACCTTCGGCAACCAGCCCACGGTGGTCCCCAACGACCCCGACAAGATCGCGGCCCTGCTGGGCACGACGGCGTAGATTCTCCGCCACACGGTCTATACTGAAAGCGGAGCGGCAAATGGCCAGAGAGTACGTCGAAGAACGCAACGGCGGATACTACCTCTGCGGTAGCCGCGTCTCGCTGGATTCAGTCGTGTGCGCCTTCCTGCGCGGCGATTCCACCGACGGCATCGCGGAGTCGTTCCCCTCGCTGAGCCTGGAGCAGGTATTCGGGGCTCTGACCTTCTATCTGGCGAATCGTGAGAGCATGGACCAGTATCTGCGGGAAGGCCGGGCCGAGTTCACCCGTCTCCAGGAAGAGGCGCGGCGGCGACGTCCGGACTTCTATGCTCGGTTGGAGGCCGTTCGCCAGGCCGCCCAAAGTCCCAGCGCATGAGACCGCGGTTTCAGGCCGACGAGGATCTCAACCGGAAGATCGTCGTGGGTCTCCGCCGCCGCGAACTTGGCGTCGATATCCGGGACGCCCATCAGGCCGGCATCATTGGCTTGCCCGACACCGAAGTGCTTCACCAGGCGGCGGCAGCGGACAGGATCCTGGTCTCGCATGATCGAAGAACGATGCTCGCTCACTTCGAACGGCTTCTCCGAAGCGCCTCAAGCCCTGGACTAATTCTCGTCGCGCAGGATCTCGACGTCGGTGCGGCAATTGACGACCTGCTCCTGATCTGGACCGCCACGGAAGCCGCGGAGTGGTACAACCAGGTCGGCTTTCTACCGCTCTAGCCGCATCACGAACGCGCCCTCTCGAAGAACGCCCGCGCCGCTTCCACCGTCCGGTGGATGTCTTCCTCGGTGTGCGCGGCCGAGACGAAGGCCGCTTCGAACTGCGAGGGCGCCAGGTAGATGCCGCGCTCCAGCATCCAGTGGAAGAACTCGCCGAAGCGCGCCACGTCGCTGCGCCTGGCGGATTCGTAGTCGGTCACCGGCCCGGGGTTGAAAAAGAAAGTGAACATCGAGCCCACACGGTTCACCGTCACACCCGCGGGCGCCGCCGCGCAGAGCGCCGCCGCGCGCTCTTCCAGATGCGCGTAAGTCTCCGGATGCGCCTTCAGGTGGCGCAGCGTCGCCAGCCCGGCGGCCACCGCCAACGGGTTCCCCGACAGCGTGCCCGCCTGATAGACCGGCCCCAGAGGCGCGACCTTCTTCATGACTTCCGCCCGCCCGCCGTAGGCCCCCACCGGAAGCCCGCCGCCGATCACCTTGCCGAGCGTGGTCAGATCCGGCGTAACGCCATAGAGCGACTGCGCGCCGCCGTAAGCCACCCGGAAGCCCGTCATGACTTCGTCGAAGATCAGCAGCGCGCCGTGCCAGGTCGTCAGTTCGCGCAGAGCGTGGAGGAACCCCGCCACCGGCCGCACGCAGCCCATATTGCCGGCAACCGGCTCGACGATCACCGCCGCGATCTCGCCGCCGCGCTCGGAGAACACCTGCTCGACGGCGTCAATGGAATTGAACGGCACGGCGATGGTGGTCCCGGCGAAAGCGTCCGGCACACCCGCGGCGTCCGGAATGCCCAGGGTCGCCACACCCGACCCCGCTTTGACCAGCAGCGAATCGACATGGCCGTGATAGCAGCCTTCGAACTTGACCACCAGGTTGCGGCCGGTGAAACCGCGCGCCAGCCGCAGCGCGCTCATGGTGGCTTCGGTGCCCGAATTCACCAGGCGCACCATCTCGATGCTCGGCATCGCCTCCGAGATCATCTCGGCCAGTTCCACCTCGCGCTCGGTGGGCGCGCCGAAACTCGTGCCGATGGCCAGGGTCTCTTCCAGCGCCGCGACGATGGCGTGGTGGCGGTGGCCGAGCAGCAGCGGCCCCCACGATCCGACGTAGTCGATGTACTCGCCCCCGTCGGCGTCGAAGATGTGCGACCCGGCGCCGCTGGCGATGAACGGCGGCGTGCCTCCCACGCCGCGGAAGGCGCGCACCGGCGAGTTGACCCCTCCGGGAATGACGCGCAGCGCCCTCTCGAACAGCTTCTCGGAACGATTCATACCCGGTTCTCGCCCGGAATCAGCCGGTGAAAGAAGAAGCCCATGATGATCTCGTGGAGGGTTCCGTTGAGGTTGCGCAACAGGCGAACCTTGAGATCGGTGTACGTTTGCGTGCCGTCGAACAGGTCCTGTACCAGATCGCAGAAGCGCGGAGACCGGCGCATGAATTGGATCATCCGCGCCGGAACGCTGGAAAACAGGAACTTGTCCAGGAACAGGCGCTTGGC
>CAYOTD010000487.1:0-4437 GCA_964406685.1 uncultured Solibacteraceae bacterium
GCGGGTGGCCGAGACGCGGCTGGAGCTGGCCGTGGCCGGGCTGCCGAAGACCGGCCGCATCGGGTTCGAGGTGTTCGACAAGACGAACTTCGGCGCCACCGAGTTCGCCGAACAGGTCAACTACCACCGCGCCCTGGAAGGGGAACTGGAGCGGTCGATCATGTCGCTGGCCGAGGTCGAGCAGGCGCGCGTGCACGTGACCTTCGCCAAGGAATCGGTCTTCGCCGAGCAGCGCCAGCCGGCCAAGGCCAGTGTCCTGGTGAAGCTGCGCACGGGGGTGACGCTGCCGCCGCCCAAGGTGAGCGCGATCTGTCATCTGACGGCCAGCGCCGTGGAGGGACTGGACCCGGGGGCGGTCTCGGTAGTCGACATGCGGGGAAACCTGCTGAACCGTCCCAAGCGCAGCCTGGGAGCGGAGGGAGGGGACGCGCCCGACGGCATGATCGAGTTCCGCCAGCAGGTGGAGCGGGACCTGATGATGAAGGTCAATGGCACGCTGGAACCGCTGCTTGGGCCGGAGAAGTACCGGGCCGGCGTGTTCGTGGACTGCGATTTCACCTCCGGCGAGCAAAGCGAGGAGACCTTCGATCCCACGAAGTCGGTGATGACCAATTCCCAGAGGACGGAGGACGTCAGCGGCTCCAGCGCCGCCACCGGAGTGCCGGGCACGGCGTCGAATCTGCCCCGGCCAACCTCGCGCCCCGGAGCCTCCTCGGGAGGAGTGAGCCGGCGGACCGAGAACATCGCCTACCAGGCCAGCCGGGTGGTGAAGCGGCTGCGGCTTCCGCAAGGCGGCATCAAGCGGGTCTCGGCGGCCGTACTGGTGGATCACGTGGTTCGCTGGGAGGGGGAGGGCGCCAGGGCGAAACGCATCGTGGAGCCGGTGCCGCCGGAGAAGATGAAGGTCATTCGCGAGCTGGTCACGGCGGCCATCGGGCTGACGCCGGAGCGGGGGGACCAGCTTACGGTGGAATGCCTGCCGTTTGAGTCGACACTCACCTGGACGCCGCCGGCGCCGCCGGCGGCCGCGCCGGTAGCCGGGATTCCCGGTCTGCCTCCCTGGCTCCAGCAACTGCTGGGACGGAAAGATGCCATCCTCTGGGTTGCCAGCGGCGCCGGCGCCGCGCTGCTGCTGGTGCTGGCGGGGGTGTTTTTTCTGATCCGGCGGCTGAAGCGCAAGCCCACGGCGCCGCCGACTGCGCAGGCGGCACTGCCCGCGCCGCGGCCGGCCGCCGAGGTGGCTGCGATGGACGAAGAGGAGCTGCGCAAGCAGATGGAGGCGAAACTGGCCGAGCAGGCCGCGCTCAAAGAGAAGCTTACGACCGAGGCGCTGAACTCGTTGAAGTTGCCGCAGATCACGACCAAGAAGGCGGAAGTTCTCGCCAAGCACATCACCGAGGAAGCCAAGAAAGACCCGGCGGCGATCGCACATTTGATCCGCACGTGGCTGAATGAAGCGGAATCCTGATGATCCAGAACGCCGACAAACCGCAACTGATACCGGGCGTGCGCAAAGCGGCCATCGTGTTGATCATTCTCGGCGACCTGATCTCCAGCGAGATTCTCAAACAACTGGACGAAGAAGAGGTCCAGATGATCGGGCGGGAGGTGGCCCGGCTCAGCTCCGTCACCAGCGAGCAGTCCGAGGCGATCCTGGAGGAATTCCACCAGATGTCGATCGCCCACAACTACGTTCTGAAGGGCGGCCTGGAGTTCGCCCGGAAGATCCTGGTCAACGCCTTCGGACCGGAACATGCCAAGAAGATCCTGGACCGGCTGGTGAAGGCGCTGGGCAACGACACGGCCAGTTTCGACGCGCTGCAAAAGGCCGACCCGCAGCAGTTGGCGAAGTTCATCCACAGCGAGCACCCGCAGACCATCGCGCTGATCCTGTCACACTTGAATCCTTCGCAGGCGGCGGGACTGCTGGTTTCACTCCCTCCGGAGCTGCGGGCCGACGTGGCGCTGCGCATGGCCCACCTGGACCAGATCTCGCCCGACATCATCTCGAAGATCGCGGGCATCATCGGGCAGAAGCTGAAGGCGTTGGGCGAGATGAGCCGCGAATCCTCGGGCGGTGTGCGGGCGGTGGCAGAGATGTTCAACCGGCTGGATTCGACCACCAGCAAGGAGATCCTGGACGCGGTGGAGCAATCCGATCCGGCGCTGGTGGAAACTGTCCGGCACCTGATGTTCGTCTTCGAAGATCTGCTGCTGATCGACCAGCAGGGTGTCAAGGAACTCCTCGGCAAGATCGACCGCAAGATCCTGACGGTGGCGCTGAAGGGCACCAGCGACCAGCTCAAGCAGCATTTCCTCCAATGCATGTCGCAGCGGGGCGCCGAGATGCTGAAAGAAGACATGGAAGCCATGGGGCCGGTGAAGATCAAGGAAGTCGAAGCCGCCCAGCAGCAGATTATCGCCGTGGTGCGGCAACTGGAAGCCGAGGGGGTGATCAACCTGAAGGGCACGGTGGGCGAGCAGTATGTCGTCTAGAGTGATCTCCGGCAAGGCGGCCAAAACGGCTACGCCGATCGAATGGAGGCGGGTGCAGGCCGAGGCGACTCCGGTGTGGACGGCCAAGTCGCTGCCAGCGCCGGCGGCGGGGCCGGCGGGGGCGCCCGGGAGAGACGCGGGCCTGGAAGGGCGGATCGCCGAGCTGGAGAAGCGGATTCACCAGGCGCGCCAGGAGGGGGTGCGCGAGGGCGAGGCAGCCGGCCTGAGGAAAGCCACCGAGCAGATGGAGCCGGCGCTGCAACGGTTCGCCAAGACGATCGAGGAGCTGGCGGCGGTCCGCAGCCGTTTCCGGCGCGAGGCGGAACAGGACCTGGTCCGCCTGTCCCTGGCGGTGGCGAAGCGGATCCTGCGGCGGGAAATGGCGGTGGACCCGGCGGCGCTGCTGGGGCTGGTGAAAGCCGCCCTGGATCAACTGGACCTGCGCGAGACGCACCGGTTGCGGATGCATCCGCAGGACGCCCCCGCCATCGAACAGCGGCTGCGCGCCCTGGGGATTCCCCAGCGCCTGGAGGTGGTTGGCGATCCCGCCCTGGAGCGCGGCGCGGCGGTGTTTGAGACCTCCCGCGGGGAGATGGACGCCTCGGTGGACACGCAGCTTGCCGAGATCTCGCGCGGGCTGACCGACCTGGTGGAGCGGCACCGGTGAAGAAGACCCTCCCGCCGAAGTTCGACGCCCGCGCCTACCTCGACCGCATCGAGCGCCTACAGCCATACCGCTGGACCGGACGGGTGACCGAACTGGTCGGACTGCTGATCGAATCGGAAGGTCCGGCGGCGGCCATGGGCGACTTCTGCGAAGTGCTGACCTCCAACGGCCGGCAGATCCGCTGCCAGGTGATCGGCTTCCGCAACGGGCGGCTGCTGTCGATGCCGCTGGAGGAGACCGACGGCATCCAGTTGGGCGACCGCGTGGTGGCGCGCAGCGAGGAGGCGCGCGTGGCCGTCTCGCAGGGGCTGCTGGGACGGGTGCTGGACGGGTTCGGGCGCCCGATGGACGGGGGGCCGCCGATTGAAGCGGACTGTTTCTACGACCTGTATTCCGCTCCCCCCGGTCCGCTGGAGCGCCAGCACATCACCAAGCCGCTTACGGTGGGTATCCGCGCCATCGACAGCCTGCTGCCCTGCGGCGAGGGACAGCGCATCGGCATCTTCGGCGGGTCGGGAGTGGGCAAGAGCACGCTGCTGGGGTGCATGGCGCGGCACAACTCGGCCGATGTCAGCGTCATCGCGCTGGTGGGCGAGCGCAACCGCGAAGTGCGGGCGTTCCTGGATCACGAACTGGGGCCGGAAGGCCTGAAACGGTCGGTGGTGGTGGTGGCCACTTCCGACCGGCCGGCGCCGCTTCGCATCCGGGCCTGTTTCGTGGCTTTGGCCATTTCCGAGTACTTCCGCGACCGGGGCGCATCGGTGCTGCTGGTGATGGACTCGGTGACGCGGCTGGCGATGGCGCAGCGGGAAATCGGGCTGGCGGCGGGAGAGCCTCCCAGCCAGAAGGGCTACACCCCGTCGGTGTTCAACCTGCTGCCGAAGATCTTCGAACGCGCGGGCAACTTCGAGAGCGGCTCGATCACGGGTTTCTTCACCGTCCTGGTGGAGGGCGACGATTTCAACGAGCCGATCGCCGACGCCGTGCGCGCCATCCTGGACGGGCACGTGATCCTGTCCCGGCAACTGGGCGCGCAGGGGCACTACCCGGCCATCGACATCCTGAACTCGGTCAGCCGTCTTACCTCGGCCGTGGCGACTCCGGAACAGAAGCAGGCCGCGCAGAAGGTGCGCGACGCCCTGGCCACCTACCAGCGGGCCGAAGACCTCATCCAACTGGGCGCCTACGTGTCGGGAACCAATGCGTCCCTGGACACCGCCATCCGGGCCCGCAACGACATGCTCAACTTTCTGCGGCAGGACGCCGGCCAGTTC
>CAYOTD010000488.1:0-4423 GCA_964406685.1 uncultured Solibacteraceae bacterium
CAGCGGAATCATGAGGATCTCGCACGCCAGGTTGACGGCGTAGTCGCGGCGGCGCGCGTGGGCCATCTCGTGGCCGATCACGGCCGCCACGACGTCCTCCGGCTCCCGGTTCACCAGCGCGGGCGGCGTCACGATCACCGGGTGGCGCGCCCCGCAGGTCAGCGGGCCGGAACCATCGCCGGAGGCGAGCACGGAGATGTCGTTCAGCGCGAAAGCACGCCGGCACCGCTCGATGGTCTGGGCCGCGCCCGGTTCCCACTCCACCGGGCGCGCCATGTGGACCACGCGCCGGGCGGCGAGCCAGGCCCGCAGACAGCGCACCGTGCGCACGCCCGCGACGAGAACCAGCAGCGCCGCAACTCCCGCCGCCAGCCACGGAGGAACAGCAAGGCCGTGGCCGGCCTGCGCCGCCGCGGGGGAGGGGCGGAGCAGGCCGGCGAAGGGTACCACGGCCGCGGCCGCGAGGGCCCCCAACCAGAGGGCGTGCCGGTAACGCGCCGGGGCGCGGCGCATCGGCCATCCGGCCAATGCCGCCGCCAGCGCGATGGCCGGCATCTGCCACGCGGCGTTCAGGAAGAGGACCAATAAGGCCGCGCTAACGCGATCCACCGGGTTTGCCCTCCTTCTCATCAACCAGCCGCTTCAACTCCGCCAGCTTCTCGGGCGTCAGCTCGCGCGTCTCCACCAGGTTCATCACCAGGCTCTCCGGCGAGCCGCCGAAGAACCGGTCGATGACGTCCCGCAGCGTGCCGCGGATGGCGTTCTGGCGGCTGAGAGAGGCTTCGTAATGATAGGCGCGGTCGCGCAGCTTCCGCCGCACCTTACCCTTGCGGTGGAGCACGTTCAGCATCGTCTGCACCGAGGTGTAGGCCAGCGGGCGGCTGGGTTGAAGCGCTTCCTGGACCTTTTGCACCGGGGCCGGCCCGATCCGCCAGAGAACGTTCATGATCTCCAGTTCCAAAGGCGTCAATCGGGTGTCCCGTTTGCCGGGTTTCATCTCCTAACCTATTAGGAGTTTAACGCCGCGCCCCGGCCGTGTCAACTAAAAGTTTAGGAGTCGGGAATCCGGCCCGCTTTCCATCCCTCGCCGGGTTGCGGCCCCGCACCTTCTCGCGCCGGTTGTCGTATCGATAGGTGCGGTTCAGTTTCAGGGCCATCCATGCCGGCAGCCAGCCCAGGGTGAAGACGCCGCGCGCGAACCGCCACAGGATGCGGTCGAGCCGGTAGAACTGGGCGTACAGCCAGTCGGCGCCGGCTTGCAGTTGTTCCGCGGTCATCCGCGCGGGTTGGAAGACCACGTGGCGGAAGTCGTAGCGGGACCAGTCCCAATCGGTGACGCGGCCCGCGGCCTTCATGTCCTCGAACAGCGGCGTTCCGGGGAGAGGCGTGAGGATGTTGAGCTGGACGGCGTCCATGCGCGTGTGCTGGAGGAACTCGAGGCAGCGCTCGAAGACGGTGGGATCGTCTGAGTCGAGGCCCACGATCATGCCCGCCACCACGCCGATTCCCTGCCGGTGGATGGCGCGCAGCCGCTCCGCGTATCTCCGGCTATCGTTGAACTCCTTCTGCATCGCGGCCAGGTTCTCCGCGCTTACGGTTTCGACGCCGATGAACAGCCCGCAGCACCCGGCCGCGCGCATCAACGCGAGCAACTCGGGATCGTTCGCCACCTCGATGGAGCACTGCGCGACCCAGCGCTTGCCGAGCGGCGCCATTGCACGGAACAACTCCAGGGCGTAGTCGCGCGAGGCGGCGATGTTGTCGTCGACGAAGATGAAGTCGCGCGGGATGCCGCGTAGCTCTTCGAGCACGGCGGCCACCGGGCGGCGGCGGTACGTCCGCCGGTGGAAGGCCGTCACCGAGCAGTAGCGGCAGCCGTGATTGCATCCGCGGGCGGCCTGGACGGCATTGATGGTGACGTAATGCCTCTCCGTGCGGGCGAGGAGGTCCCGCCGGGGGACGGGAACCTGCAACTGGCCGCCGGACTGGCAGCCACCGCGATAGATCGGTCGCAACGAGCCGGCTTCGGCGTCCCGCAGCACCTGTTCCCAGGCTCCTTCGGCGTCGCCGGCGACGATGGCATCGAAGTGGGCGGCCGCCTCCTCTGGCACGAGCGTGGCGTGATAACCGCCGCCCACCACGGTCTTGCCGCGCGCCCGGAATTCGCGGGCGATCTGGTAGGCTCGCGGCGCCAGCGCCGTCATGAAGGTTATGCCGACCAGGTCGGCGTCGGCGTCGAAGTCCAGCGGTTCGACATTCTCATCCAGAATCCGGACCTCGTGCTCGCGCGGCGTCAGCGCGGCAACCACCGTCAAGGGAAGGACGCTGAACCTGAGCATGGCGCGCCTGGGCACCTCGCGGCAACTCTCCGTGACCCGGACCTGCTCACCGGCGGGAAGAACCAATAGGATTTTCATCGTGCACCTCGCAGCCTCAGCATGGCCCGCCTCCGCGCGGAGGAAGCTTCGGAATCGGTTCTCAAGTTCTTCGCAAGTCTTGAAGTGCTTTGGAATCAGCGGGCGAGGGCTTCAGTTCACCCGGGAAAGGGGAACGATCACGGAGCCGATTGCGCCCGAGGAGGGATCGCGCGCCAGGGCGCGGATGGTGGCGGCCCGCTCCTTGAGAGTGAGCATCTTGCCGATCGCGATGCCGCCTTCGAGGGCCGCTGCGTAGGCGCCGGGAGTCATGTCGAGTCTGACCGTGTCCTTGGACGAATCGAGAACCGCGCCGGAGGCTTCCTGCTGCACGAGGATGACATCCAGGGCCCCGGTTCGCTTTTCCTGGTTCTGATCGAGCGCCAGGTCGCGGACATCGGCGTTCAGCACAACCCGCAACGCGGGAACCGTTGCGCTGCCGGTCCGCTCCAGCCGGAGGGTCAGGCGAATTGCGTGGGCTTCCAGAGGACTGGCAACCGCCTCCCGCAGTTGCTGCTGCGCTTGGTCGCCGGAGGGCGCGCCGTCTGCCAGAGCGAAGTAGCCCTTCCGATAGCGAAGCCGGACGCCGCGGCGCCTGGTTTGCACGCGCAACTCGTGGAACTTCCCGTCGAGCTCCTCGGCGGCAGGATAGAACCCCAAGGTATAGGTAATGTCGGAGTCTTCGATCGCCTGGCGTATCGCCCGGTCCAGGTCGTTCGAGTCAAAGAAGGCGCGGCCGCCGGTGCGCGCGGCCAGCCTCTCCATCGTGGCTCGTGTGCTCCCGGTGGCGTCTGCCCGGGGCGGGCTTCCGGGGAATTGGGTTGACCCTGTTCCGATGCTGGCGGACTTGAACGCGGGAGAGGTGGCCAACCCTCCGGCGTCTACCGGATACACGGCGATATTGGCTTGATTGATCCGCCGGGCCGCTCGCTCCAGCTCTTCGTGAAAGGTCCTAACCTCTCTCGCGCTTCCCATCCCGACGGAACGTTGGAACCACAGGCTCGGGTCATCCACGCCGACCGACGAGGGAAATCCACTGGAAACCCAGACCAGGTTCTTGCGGCCGGGGACAACCGAGAGGTGGTTCGCAATCGCATCCAGCGCGGCGAGCGTGACACGTGCACGCTCTACTTTCCCGCGGTCCTCCGTGATCGCGTTCAATTCTTCCAACAGGCGGTCCACTTCAGGGGAGCCTGTGGCCTCCCGCTGGGGTTCCGAGGCCGCGAGGCTCGAGGAGACCTCGCCACGATACCTGGAGAGGATTCGAGCGAGTTCCATTGGATCGTTGGTGAAGTCGTGCAGGACACGCAACGACCCGCCAAGGAGGTACAAGGCGATCCGTTCCCGCGGCTGGATCTGCTTCAGCAGTGAGACAAGCCGCTGCCGCGCAAAGGCCTGATGCTCGATACGGGTGTTCAATCCGTCGATCAGCACTACTGTGGCGCTGACCGGCCGGACGGCTTGGCGATCGATTGAGTTGGAGAACGTGTTTGGAGGCAACCGGACCTCCTCGCCAACGGACTCGCTGAAGTAAGCGACGGAGAACGACTGGATGGGCCGGGGCTTTCCGCCGTCGAAGAGGGCAAAACCGCTCGCGCGCAGATCACCGACCGCGCCGTTCTTATCGCGCGCGACGACATTGACCAGGACCAGTCTCGCGCCACTCCGAAATGTGGGGGAAGCTTGCGGCTGCGTGGCCGCCAGTTCGAGATGGAGCAACAGTGTGCATGGGAGGCCGGCGACAATCGTCACCAGCAGAGCACGAGACGGCCTCGCCAAATCACGGAGAAAACAACTCGGACTATCGCGCTTGGTCCCTCCAACCCGAAATCGACCCCGACGACTATGTGCATCCACCACACACACCCGACTGGCCTTGGCAACTATGGCCCTCCACTTCCCTTAACTCAGCGCACGGTCACCCAACGTACGCATTCCCCGTCACCTCAAGAGCCGGCCCTCCGTGCCAACATTGATGAGACAGCTCCCCCGGTCGTAATTACTGAGCA
>CAYOTD010000489.1:0-4414 GCA_964406685.1 uncultured Solibacteraceae bacterium
GACGTCCGGATGGGCAAGCTCGTCGAGGCGGAGCTGGTCAAGCAGCGCTGGTCGGCCATCTACCGCTTGATCGTCGACCGGATCCTGGCGTGGCCCAACCGGCTGGCTCCCGAGGTGGCGGCGCTGACCGACGAGCGGCAGGTGCGCGAGGCGATCCTGCGCGAAGTGCGGGCGCTGCTCAACGACCTGCGCGCGGACGTGCAGTATGCGCGTTGAAGAGATCCAGGTTCTCGCGGCCGAGGTGCTCGCGCCGCCGCCCGACCTGACGGTGTCCGAGTGGGCCGATCAGAACCGGCGGCTGTCGTCGGAGTCGGCCGCGGAGAAGGGCGAGTGGCGAACGGACCGGGCGCCGTACCAGCGCGCGGTGATGGACGCCATGGGGCCGGCAAGCCCCTACGAAACGGTCGTCATGATGTGGGCTGCTCAGAGTGGGAAGAGTTCGATGCTCGAAAATTTCCTGGGCTACATCATCGAACTCGATCCGGGCCCGGTGCTTCTGGTGGAACCGCGCGAGGTGGATGCCGAAGCATTCTCAAAGGACCGCTTGGCTCCGATGCTGCGCGACACGCCGTGCCTGCGCGGCAAGGTGGCCGATGCGCGATCGCGGGATTCGAACAACACGATCTTGCACAAGAAGTTCCTGGGCGGCTCGATTACGCTCGCAGCGGCGAACTCGCCCGCGGGTCTGGCGATGCGCTCGATCCGTTACTGCCTGCTGGACGAGGTAGACCGTTACCCGGCGAGCGCTGGCAGTGAAGGCGATCCGGTGAACCTGGCCATCACGCGCACTGCCAACTTCTGGAACCGGAAGATCGTGCTCTGCTCGACCCCGACGACCAAGGGCGCCTCGCGCATCGAGCAGGCCTGGCTTCAGTCGAACCAGCAGAGCTACTGGGTGCCCTGCCCGCATTGCGGCGGCTTCCAGGTGCTCGCTTGGGCCAACCTCGTCTGGCCGAAGAGCGAGCCGGAGAAGGCCGAATATCGGTGCGAGCACTGCTCGCGAATGATCGCGGACTGGCAGAAGCACGGCATGCTCAAGGCCGGCGAGTGGCGCTCGGCGCGGCCCGAGGTGGCCGACATCGCCGGCTTCTGGATCAACGGCCTGTACTCGCCATGGCGCAAGTGGGGCACGCTGGCGAAGAAGTTCCTCGCCGACAAGAAGTCGATCGAGACGTTGCGCGAGTTCGTGAACACGGTGCTCGCCGAGCCTTGGGACGACGCGGCCGAGACCACGGTCGACCAGGCCGCCGTCATGGCGCGGCGCGAGCACTATCGGGCCGCGGTTCCCTACGGCGCGGCTGTGCTGACGGCGGGCGTCGACGTGCAGAAGGACCGGCTCGAGCTGGAACTCGTGGGCTGGGGGCGCGGCGAAGAATCGTGGTCAATTGAGTACCGCGTGCTGCCGGGCGATCCGTCGGAGCTCGACACCTACCTCGAGCGCCGCTGGCCGCACGAGACGGGAATCTCCCTGCCCGTCTCGGCGTGCTCGATCGACGCGGGCTATGAATCGCAGGCCGTGTATGAGTTCTGCCGGACCCGGTATCACCGGCGCATCTTCGCTGTGAAGGGCAAAGGCGGTCCGCTGCCCGTGTGGCAACGCAAGCCGACGGCGAAGAACATCCGCGGCGAGAAGCCGTGGATCGTCGGCACGGACACGGCCAAGGAAACCATCTTCGGCCGGCTGAAGAACCCGACGCCGGGCACGCCTGGCTACTCGCATTTCCCGGCCGATCGCGAGGAGGCGTACTTCGAGCAGCTCCTGGGCGAAGTGCTGGTCACCACATACGCCAAGGGGCAGCCCAAGCGCGAGTGGCGGCCGAAGCCCGGCGTGCGCCAGGAGGCGCTTGACGCGCGCGTGTATGCCTACGCCGCGCTGCGGGCCCTTGTGTCGATGGGCTTGTCGCTCGACAACGAAGCCGACCGGATCCTGGCCGCCAACCGGCCGCGCCCCGTTCCGGAGGACGACCGGGAACGCGATCGATGGCTGGGTGAGCGAGGAAGGAAGTGGCTCACGCGATGAAAGTCAGAAGTCAGGTGCAATCGTCCGGGCTCACCTGGGAGTACCTGGTGATTACCACCGAAGCGGAGTCGCCGGAGTTGCTCGCCGAGTATGGCGCGCAGGGTTGGGAACTGGTGGCCGTGGTGCGCGAGTTTGGCACGCGGGCGACTTTCTACTTCAAGCGGCGGAAGCTCTGAATGCCCTGGACGCAGCAACAACTTGAGGCCATCGAGGCAGCGATCGCCAGCGGCGAGTTGACCGTCCGCTTCGGCGACCGCACCGTGACGTATCGGTCCATGGACGAACTCCTCCAGGCACGCGCTCTCATCCGGGAAGCGCTGGCGGCGGAATCCGGCGCGGCCACGGATCGTTTCAGCTTCGCACAGACCTCAAAAGCATGAACTGGCTCGACAAGGCGATCTCCTGGATCTCGCCCGAAGCAGGACTGCGCCGTCTGCGTGCACGCCGCGCCGGAGACCTGATCCGGCTGGCCTATGAAGGCGCGCGGACGGACCGCCGCACCCGCGGCTGGGTCACGACGGGCAACTCAGCCAACGCCGAGATCGCCGTGGCGCTGTCGAAGCTCCGCGAGCGCTCGCGGGACCTGATCCGCAACAACGCCTATGCTGCGCGCGCTGTCGCGGAGGTTGTGGGCAACGCCATCGGCACCGGCATCACGGTGCAGGCGCGGAGCGGCGAGCCGGATGCCGACCGCGCGATCAATGCCGCCTGGACGGACTGGATGGAGGAGTGCGACGCCGACGGGCAGCTCGATTTCTACGGGCTCCAGGCGCTGGCTGCGCGCACGGTGTTCGAGAGCGGCGAATGCCTGGTGCGCTTCCGGCAGCGCCGCCCGGGCGATGGTTTGACCGTTCCTCTCCAGCTTCAGGTGCTGGAGCCGGACTACCTCGATCAGACCAAGACGCAGAGGACCGATACCGGCTACATCATCCAGGGCGTCGAGTTCGATCTGGTCGGCCGCCGCACCTTCTACTGGCTCTACGGCCAGCACCCGGGCGACGTGGTCCAGACGGGCGTGCGCGGCGGGGCATCATTGCAATCGATCCGGGTGCCGGCCAGCGAGGTCCTGCACATCTACCGTAAAGACCGCCCCGGCCAGGTACGCGGCGTCCCGTGGCTCGCGCCCGTGGTCGTGACGCTGCGCGACCTCGACGAGTACGAGGAAGCCGAACTGGTTCGCAAGAAGATCGAGGCCTGCTTCGCCGCCTTCGTGACGCAGCCGCAGGGTCCGGAGGGGCCGCCGATCGCACCCAGTGTCCCCGATGCGGCTACTGGCAAGCGCGTCGAAAGTTTCGAGCCGGGCATGATCGAGTACCTGAAACCGGGCGAGGAGATCACGTTCGCTTCGCCCTCGACCTCGGCTGGTTACCGGGATTACGTCGCCGCGAAGCAGGCGCAAATCGCCACCGGCCTTCAACTCACCTACGAGCAGTTAACGGGCGATCTCTCGCGCGTGAACTACTCCTCGTACCGCGCCGGGCTGCTGAGCTTCCGCAACGGCATCGAGGGGTTCCGCTGGCTGACCTTCATCCCGATGTTCTGCACGCCGGTCTGGAATCGCTTCGTCACGGTCGCCTACGCCGCTGGCGCGATTCCGCGGCCTGGGCCGATCCGCGCGGAGTGGACGCCGCCGGGCTTCGGCAGCGTCGATCCGTACAAGGATTCGATCGCGATCTTGAATCAGATTCGCACGGGCACGTTGACGCTGCGGCAGGCGATCGCTATGCAGGGTTACGACCCGGACGCGCAGTTCGAGCAGATCGCCGAGATCAACCGGCTGCTCGACGCGAAGGGCATCGTGCTCGACGGCGACCCGCGCAGGGTCACGCAGACCGGCACTCAACAGAAGGAGCTTCAAAATGACCCCAATGAGAGAACGGCTGGAAGCCCAGTTTGAGGCGCTGGCTCCGGCCGACCGTGGCGAGCGCACGGCGACGCTGACCTGGTACACGGGCGCATCCGTCCGCCGCTACGACGCGCGCGGTCCATTCGAGATGCGCTTCTCGATGGAGCCTGGCGCGATCCGCATGAGCCGCTTGAGCAGTGGCTCGGCGCCGCTGCTGAACTCGCATCGCGACTTCACCGTCGACGATGTGATCGGCGTCATCGCCAGGGCCTGGATTGAGAACGGCCACGGCAAGGCGACGGTCCGGTTCTCGAAGCGCGCCGACGTCGATCCGATCTGGAACGACGTCGAGGACGGCATCCTGCGCAACGCCTCGATGGGTGTGGCCATTCACGCGGTCGAGGATGTGACGCCGCAAGGAGGAGAGATGCGCCAGGTTCTGGTGACCGATTGGGAGCCCGAAGAGGTGTCGCTGGTTCCGATCGGCGCCGACCCGGGCGCGGGATTCAAGTTCGAACGGGCAACTGGCCCACAGGAGCAGAAGATGG
>CAYOTD010000490.1:0-4414 GCA_964406685.1 uncultured Solibacteraceae bacterium
ATGCGCTTGACCGCGCCCTCCATGATGGCGGTCATCAGATCGCCGCAGCCGGGCGGCATCTTGACCTTCCCGCGGACGACCCGTTTGGCCTCGACGAGGTAGCCGGCCACATCGCGGCCGGCGACATCGACGAAGACATAGCCGGTCAACATGCCGTCCTCGTTGCGGTACATCGAGGGGCCGGCGGCGAAGCGGATATCGGCCAACTGCGCGATGGGCGCCTGCGCCTGCCCGTTTCTTGCCGGGACCAGGACGCGGCCGAGCGCGTTGGGATCGCCGCGGAAATCGCGCAGGTGGCGCACGTCCACCGGGTACCGCTCGCGCCCTTTCACCGTGGTGGTGACGTTCTCTCCGCCCACGGCGGCCGTCACCGCCATCTGCGCTTCGTAGATGCTCATGCCGCAACGGGCCAGGGCGTCGCGCCGCCATTCGAGATCGAGGAAGGAGCCGCCGCCGGTTCGTTCCGCGAAGACGCCGCGCGTACCCTGGACGGCGGGCAGCAGTTGCTCGATCTCCGCGCCCAGCCGCTCGATCTCGCGGATGTCCGCCCCGAAGATCTTGACGCCCACCGGAGTGCGGATGCCGGTGGTGAGCATGTCGATGCGGCCCTTGATGGGCATGGTCCGGGAGTTCGATCTTGACTTCCTGGGGAAGGCGCGGCAGAACGCCGGAGAGGTATTCGAGCGTGCGCGAGCGGGCCCAGTAGATGTCGGCGCCCTCTTCACAGGTCCGGGGGACCGTCGGCGAACGGGGCGGGGCGAGTCCTTGGGGAATTAGGCGAAGAAACGACGAATATAGATAATTTCGTTGCTGAAAACAAACGACATAATTGGGTTTGTTTGGTCAGATATTGTTTTTGCGGGGCCTGGATGCGGCGGAGCCTCCCCGGGCAGTTCCATTCTAGCGCACGGCCGGGCCGGTTATCGCATATGTTCCTCATTTTCAATGAGACAGATGCTGTGAACGGGTTTCAGCGGTTGAAAGCCGGGGCGGTGGGGTGTAGCCTGGAGGTGTAGCGGTGGAGTTCGCTTAACGCCGTTGCAGACGGCCAATAACTCCTACAGTGGATTTGCTGTGGGGTTATGAGCCAAGCCCCTCCCGAAGCAAATCACGAAGTAGACAATCAGGAGAGTCCTTGGATGGACCAGTTGGGACGTGAAGCGCTGGTCGAGAGCGCGCTGTGCACCGTTGAGGAGATGAGCGGCCGCTACCGGTTGGCGGTTCTGGGCGGCCGGCTGGAGAGCTGCCGGCGATTTGCGCGGGACAGGTTGCTCAATGTAGCCGTCCTGGGCCGTTTCAAAGCGGGGAAGAGCAGCTTTCTGAATCACCTGACCGGCCGGGAATTGCTTCCCGTGGGAGTGATCCCGGTAACCTCGGTGGTGACGGAGATCGAGTACGGTCCGAGTGAGAGGGCCGAGGTCCGCTACGTAGACGGGGGCGTCGAGGCGATCGCGCCGGAACAGGTGGAGGCCTATGTCAGCGAGTCGCACAACCCGGAGAACTCGAAGGGCATCGAGCGGGTGCGGGTCGAGCTGCCATCGATGGAGCGATACCGGGGAATCCGTTTTGTGGACACGCCGGGGCTCGACAGTGTTTTTGAGCACAACACCGAGGCGTCCATCGAGTGGCTGCCGAACACGGGTCTGGCCCTGGTGGCGGTGAGCGTGGACCCGCCTCTGTCGCGCAGCGATATCGAGCTCATTCGGAACCTGAGCCGTCACACGCCGCACATTTCGTTGTTACTGACCAAGGTCGATACGCTCAGAGAGAGGGAACGGGCCCAGGTCGCCGACTTTATTCGATCTCAACTGGCGCGCTATTGGCGCGACGCGGTGCCGGTGTTTCCGTACTCGACCCGGCCGGGGTTCGAAGGCCTTCGCGCGGAACTCGACCGGAACCTGCTGTTGCAGGCTTGCGGGGGAGCGGATCGCGACCGCCACCGGGCAATCCTGCTCCACAAGACCGCCTCGCTGGTGGAGGAGTGCGCCGGGTATCTCGGCGTGGCGCTGAAGGCGGCGGAGGCGACCGACTCCGAGCGCGATCAGCTTGGCCGGAGGATCCTTGGACAGAAGGAGAGCCTGGAGGACACGCGACTGGCGTTGCGGCTGCTGGCAAGGCACCCGGCAGGAACGGCTCGCGCGGCGTTCGAGGAATCGCTACGAAAAGACGAGCCGGCGGTACGGGAGAGGCTTCTCAAGGCGCTTGACGGGGAGTTTCCCCGCTGGACGGACAGCCTGGCGGGCGCCATCGAGCGGTTCGACGAGTGGCTGGGGGCAAGCCTGCAAGCGGAGATGGCGGAGTTATCCGCGGCACACGCGCCCGAGTTCGCCGAACCGGTACGGAGGGCGGGGAGGCAACTCACGCAGTTTCTTCAGGATTTCCGCAACCGGCTCTCGGAGAGGACGCTGGACGCTCTTGGAGTCCCTCTGCCGGCCGCCGAGATCGACCTGCGCATCGAGGAGCCGCGCTCTGCGGACACGCGCGCCGGCAAGATCTTCGATCACAATTGGGAACTGCTATCGGTGCTGGCGCCGATGGATTTGCTCGGGGGGCTCGTCAAGAGGCACTTCCAGAAGAAAGTGGCGGAAGCGGTTCCCACGAACCTTTCCCGCCTGGCATCGCAGTGGGACGACATCATCCGCCAGTCCTTGTCGGCCCTGGAGAAGGAGGCTCTCCGGAGACTGGAGGCGTTGATCGCTACCGTGGAGAAGCTGACCTCCGCCGCCCGGCGGGAGGCGCCGCAGATACGCGCGGACCTGGAGCGGCTGGCGGATCTGCGGCGCCCGCCCGTGGGCTGAAGCCCACGGCTGCACGCTGAAGCGTGCGCTACGACGTCAGGGTTTCTTCTTGCCTTGGGCGGCCACGGCTTCCATGGCCGCTTTCACCTTTTCCGGGTCGCCCAGGTAGTAGCTCTTCAGGGGCTTCAGGTCGTCGTCCAGTTCGTAGACCAGGGGCATCCCGGTGGGGATGTTCAGCTCTACAATGGCTTCGTCGGAGATGTTGTCGAGGTACTTGACCAGGGCGCGGAGGCTGTTGCCGTGGGCGGCGATCAGCACCCTTTGGCCGGAACGGATGGCGGGGGCGATGGTCTGGTGCCATAGCGGCAGGAAGCGGGCTACGGTGTCCTTGAGGCACTCGGTCAAGGGGAGTTCGGCCGCGGTGAGCGAGGCGTAGCGGCGGTCGCTGCCGGGATAGCGCGGGTCGGCGGTGTCGAGGGCGGGCGGCGGGATATCGTAGCTGCGGCGCCAGATCTTCACCTGCGCCTCGCCGAACCTGGCCGCGGTTTCAGCCTTGTTCAGTCCCTGCAAGGCGCCGTAGTGGCGCTCGTTCAACCGCCAGTGGCGATGGACCGGGAGCCACATCAGGTCCATCTCGTCGAGGACGATCCACAGGGTGCGGATGGCGCGCTTGAGCACGGAGGTGTAGGCGACGTCGAAGGTGTAGCCTTCGGCCTTGAGCACCCGGCCGCCCTCGTGGGCCTCTTGGAGGCCCTTTTCCGAGAGGTCGACGTCGGTCCAGCCGGTGAAGCGGTTCTCCTTGTTCCAGGTGCTTTCGCCGTGCCGGACCAGGACGAGCTTCTTCATTGCTTGAGGGCCTTTCTGCCGGCGAACCGGGCGCTGGCACCCAACTCCTCTTCGATGCGCATGAGCTGGTTGTACTTGGCGATGCGGTCGGTGCGGGAAGCCGAACCGGTCTTGATCTGCCCGGTGCCGGTGGCAACGACGAGATCGGCGATAAAGGCGTCCTCGGTTTCGCCGGAGCGGTGGGAGACCACGTTGACATAATCGTTCTCCACCGCCAGGCGCATCACCTCGAGGGTCTCGGTGAGCGTGCCGATCTGGTTGAGCTTGATGAGGATGGAATTGGCCACGCCTTCCTCGATGCCGCGGGTGAGGCGGCCCGGGTTGGTCACGAAGAGGTCGTCGCCCACCAGGCGGATGCGTTTTCCCAGGGCGGAGGTGAGCAGGGCCCAGCCCTCCCAGTCCTCCTCGGACATGCCGTCCTCGATGGAGACCACCGGGAAGTCCTCTACCAGGGTGCGGTAGAAGTCGACCAGCTCGGCCGCCTTGAGCTTGCGCCCCTCGCCCTCGAGGTCGTAGACGCCGTCTTTATAGAACTCGCTGGCGGCCACGTCCAGGGCCAGGAAGACGTCGCCACCCGGCTTGTAGCCGGCTTTCTCAATGGCGGCGACGATGAACTCCAGGGCGGCGCGGTTGGAGGGGATGTCCGGGGCGAACCCGCCCTCGTCCCCCACCCCGGTGGAGAGCCCCTTTTCCTTGAGGACGGACCGCAGGGCGTGGTAGACCTCGGCCCCGGCGCGCAGTGACTCTGCGAAGTTGGAGAAGCCGGCCGGCAGGATCATGAACTCCTGGATGTCCACGTTGTTGTCGGCGTGCTGGCCGCCGTTGAAGAT
>CAYOTD010000491.1:0-4413 GCA_964406685.1 uncultured Solibacteraceae bacterium
CGCCGCGACCTGCCGCTGAACTTCTTCATGGACCGCTACACGGAGAGCTTCGTCAACGAGCTGCGGGCGTTCGTCGCGGCCGTGCTCGAAGACAAGCCGACCCCAGTGTCCGGCCTCGACGGCCGCATCCCGGTGGTAATGGGCCTGGCCGCGCGCAAGTCCTACGACGAACACCGCCCGGTACGGCTGTCGGAATTCGGGTAGCGCGGGCCGGTGCTACGAGTGCGAGCATGGAGCTTGCGGTACGCATCCATGTCGAGCGGTTGCCCGAAGGCGTCCATCCGGCAACCTCCGAAGAAGTGCCGGGACTGGTTGCGCAGGGCCGAACGGTAGCGGAGGCGCTTGAAATCGCGCGCGACTTCGCCCGCAAGCTGATTGAGGCGCGCCGCGGGCGTGAGCCTGGACTTCCGCTCATTGCGGCGGCCGAATAGGGCCAGCAGCCGCGAAATATGCTGCAAAACCGAATGGGGCCATCACTGATGGCAGTGCTATCATTGAGGTGTGGCGAGCATTACCATTCGCAGGCTCGATGAGGCCGTTAAGGCACGGCTCCGGGTGCGCGCGGCTCACCATGGGCGGTCCATGGAGGAGGAGGCGCGTGCGATTCTGGGGCTTGCGTTGGGGACCGGTCGGTTCGAGCAGACGAATCTAGCCGATTCCATCCGGAGGCGGTTCGCCGCTGCCGGCGGAGTCGAGTTGCCCCAGGTTCCACGCCAGCGCCTCCGCCGCCCGCCCCGGTTCGGCAGATGATCGTCCTGGACACCAACGTGCTGTCCGAGGTGATGCGAGTCTCCCCCTCGCCCACTGTCCTGCGCTGGCTGGCGAAGCAAGCACCGTCGCGCGTCTTCACCACGACGATCACGCAAGCCGAAATCCTCTATGGGCTCGGACTGCTGCCGGCGGGCAAGCGGCGGGCCGCACTTGAGGCGGCCGCGGCAGAGATGTTCGAAGAGGACTTCGCCGGACGAATCCTGCCGTTCGACAGCGACGCGGCCCGGGTGTTCCCTCAGGTCGCGATTGCCCGCCGCAAGGCGGGCCGGCCCTGCACGCAGTTCGACGCTCAGATTGCATCCATTGCACGCTGCCGGGGAGCGGCCCTGGCAACGCGCAACACAGGCGACTTCGAGCACTGCGGTGTGGCCTTGATAGACCCCTGGGACATCTCGTAGTCAGAGGAGGAGGACCTCAGGGTTTCTTGACCTCCTCGCGCCAGCCGGCGGAGAGGGTGGCCAGTTCGTCGGCCAGGTTGGGGTGGAGGCGGCGCTGGTTCATGGTTTCGCCCGGGTCCTGGTCGAGGTCGGAGAGGAACAGCGCGTCTTCCCCGGCCAGCCGCTTGCGGTTGTCCTGGGTGCCGTCGGCGGTGAAACCGTCCATGACCAGCTTCCACCGGCCGCGGCGAACGGCGCTCTGACCGTCGGAGGACCAGAACAGCGTCTCGTGAGGGGATCGCGCCTTCTGGGCGGCCATGGGCAGAGCATCGCGGCCGTCAATGGTACGGCCGGAAGGAAGGGGCGCTCCGGCGGCGGCGCAGATGGTGGGCAGCACGTCGATGGTGCAGCCGATCTCGCGGACGACCTGTTTAGGCGGAATGCGCGCCGGCCAGTTCAGAATCGCCGGCACGTGTATGCCGCCATCGAACAGGCTGAACTTGAAGCCGCGCAGTGGTCCATTGGATCCCGCCCGGGCCGGCTGGCCGTTCAACCCGGCGCGCGGCTCGCGGGTGGCGCCGTTGTCGGCGGCGAAGAAGATGAACGTATTCTCGCGCTGGCCAGTCTTTGTGAGCGCGTCGACCACCTCACCCACCCCGTCATCCACCGCCGCCAGCATGGCCGCGTACATCTGCCGCTCCCGGTCGAGGCCGGGAAAACGCTCGACGTACTGGCGGGGTGCGTGCATGGGGTAGTGGGGCGCATTGTAGGCCAGGTAGAGGAAGAAGGGCTGGTCGCGCGGGGCTAGCAGAAAACGGCGCGCTTCGGCGGTGATCAACTCGGTCATGTAGCGGCCGTCCTCGAACACCTCGGTCCGGTTGCGCCACAGGTCGTGGTAGTTGACGCGGCGCGGCTCGCCCCAGTAGTAGCGGTGCGAGTAGAAATCGATGCAGCCGGAGTGGAACCCGAAGAACTGATCGAAGCCATGAGCGTTCGGGCAAGTCGCCTCATCCGAACCCAGGTGCCATTTCCCGAACAGCGCGGTCTGGTAACCCTGCGCCTTGAGGATCGACGCGATGGTGCGTTCGCCGGCGGGCAGGCTGGGGCCGTTGGAAGGCACGCCGCAGCGGATCGGGTAACGGCCGGTCATCAGTGCGGCGCGCGAGGGGGCGCACATGGGAGCGGCGGAGTACCAGTTGGTGAAGCGCGCTCCGCCCTCGGCCAGGGCGTCGATGTGGGGCGTCTTCAGGCCGCGCGCACCCTGGCAACCCAGGTCGCCGAAGCCGTGGTCGTCGGTGTAGATGACGATGAAGTTGGGGCGGCGGGGTGTCTGCACAAAGGGAAAGACGGCCGCGGCGCCCAGCATCGATCGGCGGGTCAGCATGAGGGCATTATATGGTATGATCGGAATGCCCCGATGAGAAGGGGACCAGGAAGGCATAACTCCAGGGTCAATTCCGATTGACGCGGCGAAGGGGCTCGAAGCGATTCGAGCCCCTTTCCCTTTCCCACCGCCGCTACTTGTACTTGGGCAGGACCATCGGGGCCGCGTCCGGATTGCCCGGTCCGAAGTGCTTCAGCATGACCAGGTTCTCCTTGTCGCTGCGGTTGACCACCGCCACCCCGGTCTTGGCCGCCGCGGCGCTGACGAACAACTCGTCCTTGGTCATCTCGCCGTAACGGATCATCGAGGGCGTCTCGACTTCCTGCTTGCCGACCCAACCCCAGCCCTGGACCACGATCGTGCCAAAGGCGGCCGCGTCCTTGATGGTGACCGACCGGCCCGGATAGACGGTCAGTTCCTTGGCTGAGTAATAGGGCGTACCGTAGCAGACCCAGCTCTCGCTGTAGCCCGACATCTTCATCTCGTCCGGGTCGCGCACGGGGCGGGGATGCAGCCAGCGGTTCTTGGCGAATTCGGGATCGACGTTGCTGTCCCAATCCAGCATGCTAATGATGTAGTCCAGGTCGTGGTGCTTGTCGGGAGGAACATCCTTGACGAGCAGATCCCAGGAAACCGGGCGGCCTTCCACCAGCGACTGGAACATGCCGAAGACGTCGGAGTTCACTTGCGGCTCATAGGTGACCAGGGAGCCGGGGGCGTGCAGCACGCCGGCGTCGATCTGCCATCCGGTGCCCGGCTTCAGCTTGTAGGCCCTGGAGTGGTGGAGGATGCCGTTGTCTCCCTCGTTCCAACGCTCCAGGCAGCGGCGGACGTCGTCCTTCGTCGTGCCCGGTTCCAGTCCCATGAAGGTGTAAGGGAAGCTGTTCTCCTTCATGTTGTATTGGGGCGGGAAGTAATAGGCCTCGGGCTTACCCCTGCGGCCGACCTTGCGGGCGTGCTCCTCCGTCTGGTGCATGTGGTGGGGGATGGGCCCCAGGTTGTCGAAAAACTTACATAGCAGGTTGAAACCGCCGTACTTGCTCATGACGTCGGCGCCCAGGAACTGATCGCCGAGAGTCTCGATTGCCTCCTTGAGAAGGACCCGCTTGCCGTTCTGGGCGATGTAGCTCAACCCCTCGTCGGCGGGAGTTCCGGGGCCGTTGTCGGCGTTGGTGGTGGAGGAAAACCAGCGTTCGTCGATGCCGCCGCGATGGGCGCCGAGGGCGTACAGATCGCGCGGGTCGAGTTTCAGCCGTCCTCCGGGCATCAGGAAGGAGCGGGGCACCCAGCAGGGCGCCAGGCGGACAATCCCCTCACCCGCGGCGAGGGCTTCTCGGATGACATCGATACTGGACATGGCGCAAACGATTTTACTGCGCCAGCCCGTAGGGTTTCAACGCGCCATCACGGTAGCGCGCAAGGCGGCCAGCAGCGACCCGGCGATTTTGTCCAACGGCACGCTCTTTTCGACCGCGCCGACCCGCACCGCCTCGCGCGGCATGCCGTAGACCACACAAGTGGCCTCATCCTGGGCGATGGTGCGGGCACCGGCCTGGCGCATGCGAAGCATGCCCTGCGCGCCGTCGGACCCCATGCCGGTGAGGATGGCGCCCACAGCGTCGGCGCCGGCAATGGCGGCCACCGACTCGAACATCACGTCCACCGAGGGCCGCTGGTAGCAGACCAGAGGGCCGTCCTTGACCGCCACGCGATAGGCGTCCTTGCCATAGCGCTCCAGCACCATGTGGAAATTGCCGGGAGCGATCAACGCCAGACCCGGCAGCACGCGGTCTCCGTTGGCGGCTTCGCGGACCGTCATGGGGCAGATCTCGTTCAGCCGGCTGGCGAAGGCGCGGGAGAACCCGGCGGGGATGTGCTGTG
>CAYOTD010000492.1:0-4406 GCA_964406685.1 uncultured Solibacteraceae bacterium
CACCACCAGTTTCAGGCGGGAGAAGTCCACCTCCTCCAGCGAGATGTGCTTCTCCCGTATCACCCGCGGCATGGCGCACTCACGAGAACGGGTGGGGCACACAGGCGCTCTGATAGGCTCCATCAACAAGGTGCTGCTCCAGGATTGCTGACGCCATGGCGAGCTGAAAAGTGCGACGGCTCCCGAAACACTTCGGCGTCAGGAAGGATCTACTCCACCGGCCTGCCACACCTGTCAGCAACGTGCGTGATACGTCAATTTGAAGGGAAGAACTTCACTGCCTTGCGAACGGAAGACGGTGAGCTTTCGGCAAGGGTGCGGAAGGCAGTGAGGCCGGGCTATTTCAGGGAGAAATCACTTGCCAGGATTCGCCGGACCGAGGTACGACCGACCTGAACCCGGCGGGCGATCTCGGATTTGCTGACGCCGGCGCGATGCAGTTTCCGGACTTCGGCGGCGTGGAGTGCCGCGGTTGCCGGCCGGCCCAGCCGCTTCCCGTTCTGCCGGGCATGGGCCAGTCCGGCCCGGGTTCGTTCCCGCGGAATCTCCCGCTCGAACTCGGCGAAGATCGCCAGCAGGCCGGCCATGGCTCGTCCGGCCGGCGTGGTCAGATCCAGGGCCTCGGTCAGGGAAATGAAACCGACATCCAGGTGCTCCAGTTCCTGCAGGGTGGCCAGCAGATCCGTTACGGACCGGCCCCAGCGGTCCAGCCGCCAGACCAGTACGATGTCGATGTCGCGGCGGCGGGCGGCTTCCAAGACTTTCTCGCGGGCTTCTCGCCGCGCCGCCCCGGAGTTCACCTCGCGGACCTGCAACGCGATCGTCCAGCCGCGCCGTGCCGCATACTCCCGCATGGCCCGGTTCTGCATCGCCAGCGTCTGCTGGTCATCGGTGGAAACCCGGGCGTACAGGCCTGCCCGCAACATTTCCATTGGCTTTCGTGACTGGCCAAAAACGTGGCCGGATTTGATTTTCGCGGAGGTCCGTTTTTTGGGCATTTCAGCGCGTCGCCCAACCCTGGCCGCAGACGATCCTTTTCGGTCAGGCAGAGGTCATCATACACTACCCCGAATCCATTCGGCCAATGCGCTCGAGTGTCTCGCGGTAGTTCCACGGCATCCATTCCGACGGGTTCTGCGCCACCTCCTCGGGGTGCCGCTGCAGTTCGGTGAGGTAGTCGAACGGATTGGCGCCGTTGAGCTCGCAGGTGTGAATCAGGCTCATATACAAGTCGCCCATGCGAGCCCCGTTCCGGGTCTTGTAGAACAGAGAGTTCTTGCGATGCAAGATGGCCCTTTTCAAGGCCCGCTCGACCACATTGTTGTCCAGTGGCGTCCCGGCCTGCCGCAGGAATAGAGTCAGCCGCTCCCAATGATTCAGCAGGTAGGAAATCGCCTTCCCCAAGCCCGAGTTCGGTTCCACCTGCTTTTCGTCGAACTGTGCGTTCAGCCAGCCGTGCAGTTTCTCCATCACGGGACCACTGTAGGTTTGGTGGAAGACCAGGCGCTCCTGTGGCGTCATGCCCTGCGCCCGCGCCGCTTCATCGTAGCCGTAGACCTCGCCCAGGCTCTCCAGCACAAACCGGCACGGCTCGGGAAAGTTCGCCGTTACGGCCACAAAGTGGCGCCGGCCGTGAGCCAGACAATTTCCCACGATGGTGGCCAGCGCTCCGGGCAGGTTGCGCGACAACGCGTCGCAGACCTGGATCGGCGGATTCGGTTCGGTCCGCTGTTGCAGCACCTCGGCCAGGTTCTCGCCGGCGTGTTTACGCCCGGTGAAGTACAGCGCGGCCCGGTGTCCTGCGCCGGCCGCTACGATCCCGCTGGTGAACACCCCGGTCCGCCCCGCCGGCACTTCCGCATCCTGGGCTTGGCGGTTCAGCGACAGCACGCGCATGGACGTGTCGTCGTTGTGCACCACGTCCCATTGCGCCGCCTGGCGAATCAGTTCCTGGAAAGCGGGTTGGAGCGTGGGCGCGGTTTCGGCCACGATCTCGCATTGCGTCGCCACCGGCAGCGGGATGCCCAGACTCGCTTCCAGCCCCTTCAGCCGGTACCAAGGAAACCCGCTCCCGTAGCGCAGCAGCGCGATCATGCTCGCCGCCGTCTCGTCGTACTTCTTCTCGCCCACCCCTTCCGGCGCCGCGGCCGTGAACACTTCCCCGCACAGATTGCAGCGCAGCTTTTCCAACTCATAGACGGTCGCGGCGATGGGAGCCTGCCCACGAATGCCCACCAGCACGCCGGGGTCACGCTGCCGGTACACTTTGCCTCGCTCACAATCCGGGCACCGATCTCCCGCCTGCAACGATCCGTGCGGAACTTCGACGTGGCGCGCGCCGGCGTAGGCCGCGGCCCCGTTGCGCCCGTGCCCACGGGCTCTGCTCTTCGGAGCCTGGTCGCGCTTCTCGCCGGTTTCGAGGCCCGCCTGCTTCAGCACCGCTTCGGTCTTCTCCGTGCTGGAATGACACAGCAGGCGGCGCAGCGTCTCCAGCGTCGCCTCGCGATTCTCCAACAACTCCGTTACCTGGGCCAGAGTCCGGATCGCGGCTCTGAGTTTCTGATATCCTTCTTCCTCCAGCGGCTCCTGCCGGGCCTGTTACAGCAACGCCTCCAGTTACGACGTGGTGACGTCGAACCGCTGCATTGCCGCCTCCGTTATCCCTGCCGGAGTAACTCCCGAAACCGCGGAGTGAGTGGAAGCGCGAGAACCTCTTTGATCGAGCGGTTCGGCCGATGCGTTTGATCGTCCTTGCCCCGCCCGGTGGTGCGTCCCAACCTCACCCAGTTCGCCGCCCGGTAACAGGTTCCGCGAAACCGTTCTGGATCGACGAAGGTTTCCAGAAAGTAGATGGGATGCCCGTAGATGCGCTCCCAGTCTTCCGACAGCCGGCGAGCCATGCGGCCAAGCAGGTGCGAGGCCAGGTGTGGCACCGCAATCCAGGGCAGAATCAGAAAGCGGGTGTTGTAGGCCAGAAAGCGGATGTTGCGCCGCCGCGCTTCGCCGCTCCAACCAATGAAGCGGTCGCGGCTGGCCAGATGCCGCGGCGCCGAACTCCACGCCAGGCAGGCGATCGGTCGTTTCTGCGCCCACACCAGGTACTTCAGGTGCTCGCCGACCGGCTGCTCATAGCCCAGGTAGTGATACTGTTCGAGCAGACTGTGAAAGAGCGGCTCGTCGGCGGTGCGCCGGACGGGTTGGATGTCAATCGGTCCCAAGACTGGAAGCGGCATGGCCAGGGGGGTGGTGCCGATCAGGATGGCTTGGGGGCGGGGCCGGCCGGTCCGGCGCTGGCCGCGGATGTGGCGCCGCACGGGCGGCAGTTCGATCTGGCCAGCCCGCTCCAGCATCAGCAGCAGGCCGCGGCACACCACGTCGCGCAGTGCGCCGTTGGCCTGCTTCCAGCCCAACGCCTCGCATAACTGGCGCGATAGCTTCCAGCGGCTGCTCGCCGGGTGCTCCCGGATGAACTCGCGCAGAAACTCAATCTGCTCGCTGCGGATCGTCTGCCCGCGGTAGCGCCATTCCTCCGGCATAACCGCAGCATGCCAGAAACAAAATCAGAACGCAAGCATTTTGTTTAAACCACGTTTCGCCATACCGGTGCCGCGGCGGTCTCCGGGTTACCCGCCGCCAGCAACAGTTGCGCCTGGTGCGCCTGGAGTGTCCGCACCGGCGCCTTCCCGCTCGGCCACCACACGAACCGCCCCTTCGAGAGCCGCTTCTGCGCCAGCCAAAACCCCTGGCCGTCATAGGCGAGGACGCGGATCGATGTCCCGCGCCGGCTGCGAAAGATGAAGATGAAGCCGGAGAAGGGATCCGCCTGAAGCTTTTCCTGGCACAGGTGCGCCAGCGAGTCGATACCCTTGCGGCCATCGACAGGCTCGATCGCCACCAGGATGCGCATTTGGGGTGCGAGTTGGATCACGCCAGCTCCCACAACACCCGGCTCAGCCCGCTCAGGTCCGGCGGCGTGGTTCCCTTCCATGAGATGCGCATCTTGCCGCGCGGCCCTTCCAGTTCCATGACGCACTCGGCGACATCCATCGCCGCCGGCGCCCTGAGTTCCACAAACGCCGGAGCCGGAGCTGTGAATCCTACTCGCTGTTTGAGCTTGCAGTAATCCAGGTGCAGGATCTGTGCGGTTCGGAAAACGCCGTATTCTCTGGCTGACTCCGCCGCCGACCTCCACAGGGGTTCTGGAATCGGGGTTCGGCCTGTGCGCGACCGCCGCCAGCGCGCGAAGCTCTGGTGGACCTTCCGCATGCCGGCCGGAACCGCGCGGATTGCTCGTGCCATCGTCAGTCCTCCTTCCCTCTTTCGGGGTACAAGACCGACGCTAACAGCTACAGGCGGGTAGCGTCATGCAGGCGTACCGAAAGGACACGGTGCTCCAGCTCACCACT
>CAYOTD010000493.1:0-4392 GCA_964406685.1 uncultured Solibacteraceae bacterium
GTGCGCTTTTTGCGCCGTCATGGCGCGTAGCAGCAGCCGCTTCTCGCGCGAGGATTCACCCGCCAGCCACTCCACATCGCGCCGCGCCAGACCGAAGTAGTCCGCCAGGAACCGCTGGATTTCCTCGTTCGCCCGCCCTTCCACGGGCGGCGCGTGAACCCGCAGTTTGAGCGCCCCGCCGTGAAGCCCCGCCCAGCCCGTGCGCGCGGCCCGCGGCTGGGCGTGGATCACGATCACACACCCCTCGCCCGCCCGGTCCTGCAGGCAGGGCGGTAACGGGGGCGCGCTCTCCGGGGCGCGAGGGGAAGCCTTGGAATTTCCTTGAGGATTCAATTTATAAGATGAATATTATCAGGAATCCAGATTGACGATGCCGATCTCGATGGCATACTTGACCAGTTCCGCGATGTTGCCCAGACCGAGTTTCTGAAGAATATGGGCGCGATGGGTTTCCACGGTCTTTACGGACACATGCAGGCGCTTGGCGATCTCGTGATTGCGCAGCCCTTCGGCGAGCAACTGGAAGACCTCGCGCTCGCGCTCCGTCAGGTTCTCATAGGGCGTCTGGCCCACCGCCGGGCGGCTGGACCGCAGGAATTCCTCGATAACGACGCGCGAGATGCTGGGCGAAAGGAAATACTCGCCCGCATGAACGGCGCGGATCGCCGAGCCGATGTCCTCGGCGGCGCAGTCCTTGAGAATATAGCCCGAGGCGCCGGCCTGGAGGGCCTTGAGCACATAGGCGTCGTTCTTGTGCATCGAGAGCACGAGCACGCGCGTTTTGGGCAGGCGGCGCGTGATCTGGCGCAGGGCTTCGAGGCCGTGGAGGCCGGGCATCGAGAGATCGAGCACCACGACGTCGGGCTTGAGGTCCGCGGCGTGATCCACGGCCTCGCGTCCGTCGGTGGCCTCGCCGGCGACCTCGATGCCGGGCGTTTCGCTCAGAATGCGCCGGATGCCCTCGCGGACAATGGTATGATCATCGGCGATCAGGACCCGGATTTTTGCGCTGGTTTCCGCCATGGATGCGCTCTCCCGCTGAGTGGAATTTCAAACAACAGAACCGTTCCCGCTCCCGGCGCGGATTGCAGGTTCATGGAGCCTCCCACCATGGAGGCCCGTTCTTTCATATTCAGAATCCCGCTGCAATGGCGTTGTGATTGCCAGGCGGGTAAATCGTTGGGATCGAACCCCTTGCCGTTGTCGCGCACGGTCAGCCGGATCGCGCGCTCGTCGCTTTCCAGCGTCACTTCCGCCTCGGTGGCTTTGGCGTGTTTAAGGATGTTGCCCAGCCCCTCCTGCACGATCCGGTAAAGGGCGCTTTCGAGGTCATCGGGCAGTTTTTCCTCATTCAGGTCACAATGAAACTCGACCTTGATCCCGTGGCGCCGGCTGAATTCGGAGCAGAACCATTCGAGTGTGGGAACCAGCCCGAGGTCATCGAGCATGCTCGGGCGCAGGTCGAGCGCGATATTGCGGAGGTCCTCGATGGCGCGCGAGGAGAGTTCGAGGGCGTCGTGCAACGCCGAGCGGCGGATCGCCGAGTCGTCCGGGCGTCCGGGCTGGGTCATGGACTGTAACTGCATCCGCAGGCCCGTAAGCACCTGTCCGATGCCGTCGTGCAGTTCGCGGGCGATGCGTCCGCGCTCCTGCTCCTGCGCCTGGAGGATGCGGTTGGAGAGTTGCTGGAGTTCCTCGCGCTGGCGGCGGATGGAATCGAACAGGCGGGCGTTCTGGATGGCCATCGCCGCCTGGGTCGCCAGCGAGTGCAGCAGATCGGACTGCGAGGAATCGTAGGCGTTGGGCGTATAACTCTGGGTCGAGATCAGTCCGATCACCGTATCGCCCGCCACCATGGGCACGAAAATCAGCGAGGCGGAGCGCTGGGCGGAGCCGAAGGTCCGCAGCGGGGGATCGGCCAGGTCTTCGGGCTTGCGGAGAATCAGCAGGGGTTCACGTTTCTGGACGATCTGGCTCATGACGGGCCGGTCGGCGGGTGTGACTTCGCGGTCAATCACGATCTGCGGCTGACCGTCTATGATATCCACGGCGAAGACGGCCCGCAGCCCCTCGCCCCCGCGAGTGAGCAGCGAGATGAGGAAAGCGTCGGTCGGGATGACGCTGCGCACTTTCTCGTAAATCAGGCGATACAGGCGCGTGGGTTCGAGAGTCGAGGCGCAGGCCTGGCTGAACTCCTGCAGGGTGGAAATCCGCCGGAGTTGCGTTTTCACCTCCTGTTCGGCCTGCTTGCGCTGCATGATGTTGAGGAAATTCGTCAGGATGTAGTTTTCCTCGTTGAAGCTGAACACACGCGAGGACTGGATGACCGTGACGGCGCCGCCATCGGCGTGGCGCAGGCGGGTTTCGGCGCTCGCCTCGTTTTTCTGGAGCACGAGCCGCACCCAGTCCTGGATGGCGAGCGCCTCGGGCGAGGGGAACAGGTCGCGGAAGGGCCGTCCGGTCAGTTCGCGGCGCGAGAAGCCGGTCAGGCGCGCGAGTCCTTCGTTGGCCTCCTGGATCACGCCCGTGCGCACGTGGATGAGCGCCGCGCCCAGGGCGTTTTGCTCGAAGAGGGCGCGGAATTTTTTCTCGCTCTGGCGCACGGCCAGCGTCAGCGCCACCTTGTCGCGCAGCGCCTCTTGCGCTTCCAGATGGCTTTTGGCGTAGGCGCGGTCGAGCAACTCGTAGCGCCGGTGGTTTTCCATCGCCGTCGCCACGTGAATCGCGAACGCGCTGAGCAACTTGAGGTCGAAGGTGTCGAAACAGAAGGGATTCGTCACGCTTTCCACGTAAAGCGCCCCGAGCAGGTGATCCTCCACGCTCGTAAGCGGCACGCACATGATCGAGCGCAGATGGCGCGAGCGCACGCTTTCGGAATTGGCGAACCGCGGGTCCTTCTGCACGTCCACGGCGTAGAGCGCGCGGCGCGAGCGCGCCAGCGCCTGGATGGCTGCGCGGCTCGGCCCCGCGGAACTGCCCTCGGGGGTCACGAAAAATTCCTGCGCGACGACTTCCATGCCGTGGCGCGTGGCCTCGCCCCAGCCGCCGGTGTCGCGGTCGCTCAGCGAGCGCTTGAGCACGGCGATGTTATCGGCTTTGGGAAACGCCTTGCGCAGCGTTTCGAGCACCTGGTCGTAAAACTCGCGTCCGGCTTCCAGATGCGTCAGGCGCGCCGAAACCTTCGCGACCTCAAACAGCGTGGCGAAGGCCGATTTGTAGCGCCGCGCCTGCGACGCGCCCGATTGCAGCACACCCGAAATCGCCGTCGCCTCGGATTCATCCTCTTCCTGCTGCGCGGCGGTCCATTCCGCGGCGAAGGGCGAGGACGACGCCACCGGCTCCAGCGACTCGACCACGTCGAGGTGGTCTTCCTCCGAAGGCTCCTCCAGGGGGGCGGTGGGGATTTCGGGCTGGGGCGGCGCCTCGCGTTCGAGCATCACGCGCATGTCGCCGAGTTGAAGCACATCGCCCGGATGCAGCGCCGATTCGGTGATCAACATTCCGTTGAGCGCCGTGCCGTTGGTGCTGCCCAGATCGCGGACGAGCAGCGCGCCATTGGTTTGCATGCGAATTTCGCAATGGCGGCGCGAAACCGAGGGGTGATCGAGGCAGATCGAAGCGCGCGGATCGCGCCCGAGGATCATGCACGCGCCTTCGAGCGAGCGTTCATACACGCGGCCCTGGGGATCGCGGATTTTCAGCCGCAGGCCCGTTTGCACGTTTTCCGGCATCCCGCGCTCACTTGAAAAAGTTTTCGCGAAAGAAACACACTAGCGCCAGCGCGCTCCCCCGCATAATCCCGCGCCCCGATCTTCCGGGATTTTCCCCCATCAAGGGAGGACGCCGCAGACTCGGGAAAACCTATACAATCGCGCCCGGCGCCGCGCCACTCAAATTCTTGCTCCGGGCCGCGCGCGGGGGAATTAGGGAGCGTCCAGCGGATTCGCTGGATGCGCGCGGGGGAATCGTTCGCCATGAAATACACGAAACACACGGAAGCGCCTTTTGCGCAATGAAGATGGGGGCAAGTGGTAAAAGGGATATTCGATTCGCCGCATTTCCGCGCGAAAGACGCGCAGTCGCGCAATCCTTGGGGTTCTTCGCGGATTCCGTGGTTCCTTTTTCCTCTCGCCCGCCAAATCGCACAGCGCGAAAGCGGGGCGCGCCTCTCCTTGACCCGCCCCCCGGCTCCGCGCAAGGTAGGCCCCCGGCGCGCGCAATCCCGCGCCATGCCTATCCAAATCCGCCTTTCCCGTTCAGGAGCGGCTTTGCCATGTCCCTCCATGTCGTGGATCATCCCCTCGTGCGCCATAAACTCGCGATCCTACGCGACGCCGGAGCCAGCCCCAAAAAATTCCGCGAACTCGTCAGTGAAGTCACCCTGCTGCTCAC
>CAYOTD010000494.1:0-4390 GCA_964406685.1 uncultured Solibacteraceae bacterium
GGATGTCGCGGTAGCGGGGAATAACCGTGATGTCCCTGAGCGCGAAGGAAGGCGGGATGTATCGCACGGGCCGGCCGGTGTCTTTCGAGTAGAAGTACATCGAGTGGCCCAGCAGTTCGCCGCAGCCCGCGTCCGGGGCGAAGCCCTCGCCGAACTCGTCCTTCGATTCGGCGCCCATGCGGAAGGCCGCCCCCGCCAGAAAGCCCACGACGCCGTCGCCCGAGGCGTCGCAGAAAAGCGGCGCCTGCACGCGATACGACGTGCTCGACTGGCTGCACCAGGCGCGCACGGCGGAGATGGTGTCGGGGGCGGACTTCTCCACTTCGTGGACCGCCGTGTTCAGCAGCAGTGTGATGTTCGGCTCCGACACGACCTTTTCGAGCAGGATCGTGTCGAGCAGGACGGCGTTGCCCTCGGGATTGCGGTGCAGGTTCTCGAGGAGAATCTCGTCGACCACGCCCCCCTCGCGCGCCCAGCGGTTGTTGTTGCCCATGTGCGAAGTGGCGCCCAGAATCCAGAGGCGGACTTCGCTGGAAGCGTTGCCGCCCAGCACGGGCCGGTCCTGGATCAGCGCCACGCGCAGACCCGCGCGCGCCGCGGTGATGGCGGCGCAGGTTCCGGCCAAGCCCCCTCCCGCGACAGCGAGATCGACTTCCAGTTCAAGGCACCGCCCGGTGCGAGTGCCGGGCACTCCAGGTTCGCGCAGCATGGCTACTTTGTTCCTTCCTTTCCCGCTCCGCGAGTGAGCGCGGCTTTCAACTCCTCGAGATGCTGTTGGTAGACGGCGCGCGGCGTGGCATTGTGGCGGCGCGCGACCGCGGCCGCCATGCCGACCACTTCGCCCATCATGCCGGTGGTGCGCATCACCCGCACGGTGCCGAGAGCGACGTGCGTGACACTGATGTTCCGTCCGGCCATGAAGAGGTTCTCCACGTTGCGCGAGTAGAAGCAGCGGTACGGGACGGCGTACGGAGCCTTCTTGCCGAAGGAGGCCATCGAGCGGAACTCCTCACCGGGGAACTGCGCGGCGTGCCTGGGCTCGGGCACGTGCAGGTCGATGGACCAGGTGGCCGTGACGGCGGCATCCGGGAAGGCGCGCTGGCTCTCGATGTCCTGCTGCTTCAGGATGACGTCGCCCAGCAGCCGGCGGGACTCGCGCTTCCCTCCCACGTAGGCCACCCATGCCAGCCGCAGGTTGGCGTACCGGGCCCTGTCTTTGGCCTGATTCTTCTGGAAGGACCAGTTGCCGTAGACCGCGCGCAGCCCATGGTCGCGGATCATTTCGAAGTCGTTCACCTGGTGGCGGTTCTGGCCGGTCTCCCAGTTCCAGTCGCCGCGCACCGCGTTTTGCGCCGTCTCGTCGGTGAACTGGACGGCCCACGGAGTTTCGGGAAACGGCACGGGCTGGCCGGCGTCCTCCGAGTACCACATGATGGAGGTTCCCATCACCAGTTGGTCGGCCGTCTCGGGCGCGTAGGATTCGCCGGTTTCGGCGCGGCTTTCGCGGCCATAGCGGAAATCGGCTCCCGCCATGGCGCCCAGCGAACCGTCGCCCGTGCAGTCGGCGAACAGCGGCGCGGTAAAGCGCGACTCGGTTCCGCTGGCCAGATCGACGGCGACCACCGCGGCGATGCGCGGCCCGGCCATCTCCACGCGCGTGGCGCGCGTACTCAGAAAGAGACGAATGTTCTTCTCGGCGCGCACCACCCCGAGTTTCCGCTCGTCGTCATAGTTGGCCGCCGGCGCCGCGTTCCCTTTGCCGCGTTTTGGATCGAGTTCGTCGACCACGGCGCCGAGCGCCGGATAGGGTGGCAGTGCGATCTCGCCCCCCAGGTGCACGCGGACCTCGCTGCTGTTGTTGCCGCCGAGCACCGGCCGGTCCTGGATCAGCGCCACCTTCAACCCGTGCCGCGCGGCCGAGATCGCGGCGGCGGTGCCGGCGATCCCCCCCCCGGCCACCACCAGGTCGTAGGAGCCGGCCTCCCGCGGCGCGCCGCCGCCACGCAACTGACGCCGGAACCTCGCCAGTTCCCCGCCGCCATCGGGAGGACGGAATGCGGAGTTCCTGGTGAGCAGAATGGCGTCACACCGGCCGTCGAAGCCGGTCAGGTCATGCAGAGCCAGAGTGGCCTGGCGGGATGCGAGCTTGACGGTGCCCCCATCCTGCCAGTGCCACTCCATCCCCTCCCGCCCAAACGTTGCCGCCAGGGGCTTGCCGTCGATGACTACCTGAAAGCGGCCGGGCGCGCCCTGCCCCTTCCAGGGAGCGGCCCAGTCGCGCGTGCGGACCCAGACGCGATAGGCGCCCGCCGCCGGCAGGGTCACATCGGTGTGCGCGTCGGCCACTGGGGCGCCCATGCCGTGGGCCAGCAGAAACGGCGAGCCCATCTGGTCCAGGAACTGCTGGTCGACCACCCAGCCGCCCGGTTCCCGGAACGACTCGGCTTCCACCAGAACGTGCTGGGCCGCCGCCGCAGTGCCCAGCACGAGTGCATCACAGACAAGGCGTCCGGTCATGACACCTCCTGACGCAAGGGTATGATGACGAGAAAGCTGCGCGCGGCGGGCGCGTTTTCCACCTTCGCCGCGAGGAAGAGAGTGCGCGGCTTGCCCCGCTCGAGATACAGCTTGGGCATTTCGAGTCGCTCGTAGCGTTGAGTGGAGCCGTCGTCCCAGGTGATCGAGAAGTCCTTTACGAGCGGGTTCTTCGCGATCCGCCAGGTGAGCCCGTCGGCGGATTCGAGCAGGTACAGGCAGCGGCCGTGCGGTGTGAGGAAGGGGGCGTCATGGTCCTTGACGATGGCGTAGTAGCGGCCGTCCTGAAACCATTCGAAGTGGTCGTCGATGTGGAAGTCGAAGTGGCGCTGAAAGACCTTCGACTTATCCACCATCGGAACGGGATGGCGCCGGAATGGACCCAGCGGCGTTCCTCCGGTGGAGACGTAGTTGAACACGCCGCCGCCGAAGTTGCCGGGACCGGGAGCCAGGGTCTTGTAGGCGAGCAGAAAGCCGCCGTCGGGACGGGGAGTGATACAGGGGACGGCGATGATGCCCTGGCCGGTCTCCCTGCCCGTGTCGATCAGCGGCTTGTCGAACCGCCGCCACGGACCCGAGGGATGGCGCGCGATCGCGACCCCGACGCGTTGGTTATTACGCTGGGCCCACCAGTCGGGGTCTTTCATTGTGAGAGGGCGGTCCGGCCGCCACGCGGCGGTTCCGCGGTTCCCGGTGTAGTACAGATAGAACCTGCCGTCGTGGGCGAGCAGGCATGAGTTGTAGACCGAGTGGCCGTCCCAGTAGTCGCGCCCGCGCGCAGGCAGGACAACCTTCTGGAACTGATAGGGGCCGTCCGGCGCGCGCGCCGTGGCCCAAGCGATCTCCGCGTGCGTAGCCCAGGCGTCATAGCCCAGCTTTTCCGGCCAGCGGGAAAACAGCAGGTGGCACAAGCCGTCGGGCGTGCGCGCCATCGAGGGGTCCCACAGGTGCCAGCCCTGCATTTGGAAGACAGCCGCTCGGGAAAGGCGCGCCGGCAACAGACGGCTGAAGTCGGGGGTGTTGCCCGGCGCCGCTACGGCGGCTGCTCCGGCAAGGAAGTGGCGGCGCGAAAGCGTCATGGGTGCCCCTGTTGAGGGTGGGGCGCCACTTGGCGTGGCGCCCCGCGCGAACCTCGTCAGAAGATGACCTTCAGTCCGAACTGGATGCTGCGCGCGTCGCGAGCCGAAGTGATGGTCCCGAACGTCGCGCTGCGGTTCTTGCCGTCGGCGCCGGGGCTGAACGACTGGTTGGGCAGTCCCAGGTTGACCTGGTTCAGGAAGTTGAACGCCTCGGCGCGGAACTGAACGTTCACCCGCTCGGTGACGCGGGTGTTCTTGATGAGCGAAAGGTCCCAATTGACCGTGCCGGGGGCGCGGACGTCGGGAAGCGTGCGGCCTACGTTGCCGAAGGTGAAATCCGGCGGGTTGACGAACACCGTGGTGTCGAACCAGCGGACCGCGGTCGGGTTGTCGACCTTGGCGCTGGCGCCGGTCGAGTTCGGCCGGTCGGCCATCTGGTTGCTGGCGCCGCGGATGATCAGCGGCTGGCCGGTCTGCATCTGGCCGATGCTGGAAATCTGCCATCCGCCGGCGATCCGCTGCAACGCGGCGTTGGAGGGACTCCACCACTTGCCGGCGCCGAAGGGCAGTTCATAGACCACGCTGATCACGGCCCGCTGCGAGATGTCCAGCGGATCGATGCCCTTGTTCACGCGGCGGTTGTAGAGGCCGTCCTGGTAGCCGATGTTGTTCTGTTCCAGGTTCCAGTTCACCGGGGTGTTCAGGCTGTCGCTGATCAGTTTGCCGTTGGTGTAGGCGAGGGCGAAAAGGAAGCCGTTGGCGAAATGGCGGCGGAG
>CAYOTD010000495.1:0-4386 GCA_964406685.1 uncultured Solibacteraceae bacterium
AGCAACGGAACGCTGCCAGCCGTCCGCGCGGCACGGGCGGAACTGGAATCGGGCGGGCGGGGGGAACCCAGGCTCAACCAGAGATACGTGAACAGGTCCATGGCGGAGCGAATGCGGTGATCGCCACGGTGCAGATCGTGCGGGCCGTAGAGGCGCTCGATGACCAAGGCCATCAGAATCAACAGCCAGATGACGAGGATGCTGCCGGGTTGGTGGTGACAGATGGGCTCCATCCCGTACCGGTTGTTGCCGTCGTTGAATCTTCGATTCTCAATTTCCCAACCACTCTTGGCCATGCGATAGAAGCTCAAGCTGCCCAGTTTGGAGAGGAGGAAGTTGGTCAGCCATTCGGCCCTAGTGGAGTACGAATAGTGGACGCCGGTGACCGAAGGCGGCCACATTCATGGCAGGGCGAAGGCGTAGTAAGTTCCGCCCGAGGGGTTACCCCACTTGCCGCCGCCGCCGCCGATTACTACATACTGCCGGCCTCCAGCCTGGTAAGTTGCCGGAGTCGCGTTGCCGGCGGCGTCGAGGGTGTATTCCCATAGCAGCTTGCCGGTTCGCTTGTCGAAGGCGCGGAACTTGCGGTCGTGGATCGTCGCGCCGATGAATAGCAGGCCGCCGGCGGTGACTACGCTGCCGCCGTAGTTCTCGCTGCCGGTCGTGGGCAGCCCCTTCTTTACCAGATCCGGGAATTCGCCGAAGGGGATCTTCCAGGCGTACTCGCCGGTGTTCAGGTCGATGGCGTTCAGCGTCCCCCAGGGCGGGCTGACGCCGGGGTAGCCGTCGGGGTCGGTGAGGCGATGGTAGCCGTCGAAAGTGAATCTCTGCTCGAAGGGCGACGGCGTCTTCGCGGGCGCTTCGTTCACCTCCTTGTCCTCGCCTTTGAGCAGATAGGCGGCGATGGCATCCAGGGCCGGCGACTTCAGGTGCGCGAACCCGGGCATGCGGCCAGCGCCCCTGGCGATCACCTCCATCACCTGCCGCTCGCTGCGCCGCGAGGAAAGACCCTTGAGTGAGGGGAACTCGGGCGGGCTGCCCGCCAGGTCCTCGCGATGGCATCCGGCGCAGTTGTTCCGGTACAGGAGCTTGCCCGACAGGGCGCCGCCGGAGACCTTGGGCACCATCCGCAGGAACCAGGCCATCTCGTTCGAGTTGACGTAGAACAGCCCGGTCTCCGGGTCCCAGGAGCCGCCGCCCCACTCCCCGCCACCGTCGAAACCGGGGAAGACGACCGTCCCCTCGCGGCTGGGCGGAGTGAACTGCCCCCCGCTGCGCAGCGTGCGCAGCCGGTCGAGGACCGCCCGGCGCGCCTCCGGCGTGCGGCTGGTCGCGGTCTCCTCGGTCAACTGCTGGCGGGCGAAGGGGGCGGGTAGCAGCGGCAGCGGCTGGGTCCGCGCCAGGCGCTCGCCGTCGATGCCGGAGGCCGGTACGGCGCGGTCCCGGTACGGGAACAGCGAGCGGCCGGTGGCGCGGTCGAAGACCCAGACGTGGCCGGATTTCGTGATCTGGACGACGGCCTCCACCAATGCGTCTCCGCGCCGCACGGTGACGAGGGTGGGCGCGGCGGGCAGGTCGCGATCCCAGACGTCGTGGCGGACCACCTGGAAGTGCCAGACGCGCCTGCCGGTGGCGGCGTCGAGGGCGATCAGGGAATTCGCGTAGAGATTGTCGCCGTGGCGGTTGCCTCCATAGAAATCGAAAGACGCCGAACCGGTGGGAGCGAACACCAGGCCGCGCTTAACGTCCAGGGCCATGCCGGCCCAGCAGTTGGCGCCGCCGCTGTAGGTGTGGGCGTCCTTGGGCCAGGTCTCGTGGCCGGGCTCGCCGGGCGCGGGGATGGTCCGGAAGATCCAGCGCAGCTTGCCGGTGCGGACGTCGAAGGCGCGGATGTGGCCGGGCGCGGCGGGCAGCTCTTCGCTCACCAGGCTGCCGGCAATCAACAGGTCGCGGTAGACCACGCCGGGGGTCGTCATGGTGATGGCGAGACCGGCGGGGTCCCGGCCGAGGCCCTCGCGCAGGTCGATGCGGCCACCCGCGCCGAACGATGGCGCGGGCCGTCCGGTGGCGGCGTCGATGGAATAGAGCCAGTTGCGGAAGGCGATATAGAGCCGCCGCTCGCCGCCATCTTCCCAGTAGCTCAGGCCGCGGTTGCGCGCTCGGCCGGTGAGCGGCTGGTTTCCGGTGGGGTCGAAGGTCCACTTCGGCTTTCCGGTGGCCGCCTCGAGCGCCGTCACCCGCAGACGGGGCGAGACGACATACATCGTGTCGCGCACGATGAGCGGGTTCGACTGCATCTCGGAGGCGTCGAAGGCGTCCCCGGTGTCGTACCGCCAGGCGAGCCGCAGCCGATGGACGTTGCAGGTGTCGATCTGGCGCAGCGCGGAGTGCTTGGTGTTCGCCGGGCCGCCGTGCCAGGCGGGCCAGTCCTGGGCGAGGGCGGGGCAGACCAATACCACTAGGAGAGAGATCGCGATCGTCAACATAGCGGTTTCCCAGTAACCGGCAGCCGGGCGACTAACTGATTATAGCCTGCGCCGGGGGCCGGGACGGAGTCCACCTTCCGGAAACGCCACTTCGGGGACACTCGTGCTTTGCTATCAGGCGGTCTCCCGATTCCGGCGCAATCCCATCAGGCCACTTCGCGCTACCAGCCCTCCCAGACGGAGCAGGGTGGAACGACGCCGCCCATACTGGAAGCCCGTCGACTATCCGTCCGCCATCCTGTCCAGCTCAAATCGAAATGACGTTCAGGCCAGGGATCAGTTGAAAATGCCGGACATTGGCTGTGCCCACTCCATAACCGAGTTCCAGCGCACTCACCCCGATCAGCAGATCCGATAGCGGAATGCGGATGCCCCGCGCTTGGCTCTGGCCGTCGATCTGTCCCGCACGGAGGGCGATCTGGATCGTCACTGGCTGGATGGGGACACCGGTCACCAACTCGTCAAGGAAGCGTTGCCGCCTTTCCCGGCGTTCGGGGGTGTCAGCGCGGGTGATGCCGTGAGCAAGTTCGAGGACCGTCACCACTGAAATGGCGATCCCTTCGTCGCCGGTTTCTTGCGCGACCGCTTCGAGGAGTTGGCGGGCGTTCTTGCCTTGGCGTTCGGCAGCGACGACAGCCGTCGAGTCGAGCATCAATCCCAAGCAGGTGGCTCCAGCGGTTCCCGATGCGCGGCGACAGCGGCTTCGACGTCCTTCGCGAAGTCAGAATCGATGGTCGCGGTGGACTCGGCTGGCATCAGAGCGATGCACTCGGAGATGGTCCGCCGCGGTGGAGCGGCCGCGCGGATCACGGCAAGCGGTAGTGCGCCGCGTTCGATCACGACTTCGGCACCGGCCTGCACACGTTGCAGAATGGCGGCAAGGTCACGCACCGCCTCGGCCTCGCTGATGTGCAAGGGCTCCATGGCTGCCATTATAGCGGGTCGCCCTCATCCCCGCAGCGGCGGCCCCGACCGGACGGCCATTTTCCATTTGAAATCGGTTTCAGTCATTTGGGTGGCAGCGCCCTCGCTGTTGACACGGTGATTCGAAAACAGGCGATTTGGTCTTGCGGAATTGCACCCGCGGGTCAACAGCGCGTTCCGCGCGCTCCCGTGTTTTCAACGTAGTCCGGGGCCTTTGTTGGGCAACAACATACTTGACTAATCCACGGCTGCCGCAGGACGCCACAATGCCAATCTGCTACGCTGAATCGGGGCGATGGGGCCGTGCCCTCCTGTACACAGACCGGATAGTGTCGTGCGAGGATTGATGGCGTTTGATTCTGGGGTAGCCTACTTTCCAACAGGTATCGGCCCCGCTTCCTGACCCAGAAGGGTTAGCCAAACACATCAATGCCCTTTGTTGAATTTGATCCCGGACGGCGTTTGAGGGAGTCTGGGGCGATTGGGAGCGAGAAGTCGACCGGCACACGTGGTCGCGCACCCGCGCCGAATAACGCCAAGACGGCCGGCGGTGACTGCTGTGTTGCCGTCGGGACCGGGGCGACAATGGTGGCCCGCGAAAGTGGATTCTTGCGCCCTTGAGTGAACAGGTGGAAGTGGCATCGAGTGCGGGCGGCTTACGGTGGGCGAAGCCGGGCATCCAGCCGGCGCAGTTGTCCCGGCAAAGGAACTTGCCCGGCGGGGCACCGCCGCCGTCACGCCAGCAGGTTGACGATCTCTCCGCGCATCTGGTCGGCCGTCTTCAGCACGCTCAGGTTCGTCTCGTAGGCGTTGCGTGCTTCGATCAGGGACACCATTTCGGCGCTGAGGTCGACGGTGTCGGCGGGCGGCTGAGTGGTATCCACACGGGCCAGCCGCGAGGCCGTCTGCTCCACCTGTTTCTGGGCACGCTCAAGGCCGCCCAGCGCGATTCCGAAAACACCCATTTCTCGCTTAT
>CAYOTD010000496.1:0-4370 GCA_964406685.1 uncultured Solibacteraceae bacterium
GCGGCCACCAGTTCCAGGTCCATGCGGTCGTCGATGACGCCGTGCATGCCGATCACCGGGTGGGGCAGCGCGCGGGCGCCTTCGGCCGGCGGCTCCGCTGTCTGCGCGCGGCCGAACAGCTCGGTGTCCACGCCGTGCGGGGAATAGATGGTGTTCGGATTGAGCGGCTGTTTGGCCGCCAGCAGCGTTTGCGAGCAGACGAAAACCAGGTCGGCGCGCCTGGTGAGGCCGGCGTCCAGTTCCGCCACGCGCGCCCGATCCACGTCGGGGAGGGCGGAGTAGTTGTCGATGCAGTAGTAGACGCGGAAGTCTTCGCCCAATCGCCCCGCGAAATGGCCCGGGTGCGGGACAGTGAACCACAGCAGCGGCCGGCGGAATCCCACCGTGCGCAGCGCGGCTTTGACCCGCTGCACGCCGAAACGCAGGTTCGCGGCGGTCACCAGGGGAAGGCCGCGGAAAGGAATCTGCGGCACCGTCATGTGCCACAGCCGCGGGCCGAGGGCCTTGGGAGGCTGGAAGGCGGCGGCCAGCTTGCGGAAGATCTTGCGCGTGTCGCGGGCGTCGGCTTTGGGCGCGCGCAGTCCGGGGACTTCCACGTAGAGCAGCGGGAAGCGTTGGCTGAGCCGGCGGGCGATATGGTGGCTGCTGGTCCGGTTCTCGGCGAACCAGTCGTTGCCGAAGTAGACGATTTCCATGCCGCCGCTTTGCATATTAGAGAGCCGTGTCCGCGGTGCGCTCGTCCAGCGCCGCCGGCTTGGGCACGCTGAGCCACTGGATGAGGCGCCACGCCGGCCGGTGGATGAAGGCCGGCAGGCGTCCGGTCATCTCGCTCAGCGTGTGCGCGTCTTCGAAACTGATGACCCGGGTCAGCCGGAGCAGGACGCCGTACAGCAGGCATCCCACGGGAACGCCGCACAGCACCGCGGCCAGCGGGGGCAGCAGCATCACCAGGGTGGCCACCATCACTCCCATGGCGCCGGCGGCCAGAGCCGTGCTCATCATGTTGCCCCAGGGCGCGCGGTAACGGCACAACCGGGCGGCGGCCGGCCACATGACGACCACCGCGAAGGTCTGCGACAGTCCGTTGGCGAAAGCCGCGCCGATAGCCCCGAAGCGGGGGATGAGGACCGCGTCCAGGCCGAGATTGACGGCCGCCGCCAGCAGCAGCCAGCGGAACATGGTGGCCTGGCGGTCGGCCGCCTGGTAGATCGCCCAGGGCAGCCAGGAGAAGGCCTTGGGGATTCCCAGGACCAGGACGATGCTTAACACCGGGATGGCCGGCAGGTAGGCCGGCCCGTAGGCCAGGCGGATGGCGGCGGCGCTGAGAGCGGCCAGCCCCATGTGAATCGGGAATACGAACAGGCACAGGTAGCGGACCGCGGCCGCCGCCCGCCGGCCGGCCAACTCCACGTTACGCGCGTAGTCGGCCATCAGCGCCGCGCCCACCGCCCCGCCGAAGATGTTCGCCAGCATCAGAATCTGTTCGGTCAGGCCGAAGGCCACGGTGTAGAAGGCCAGTTGCGAGATGCTGGAGAACTGCTTGAGAAACACCAGTTCCGATCGGTCCCAGACCACGATCATTAGCACGTTGATCGCCAGGGCCTGCCCGGAGAAGGTGAAGATCTTGCGGTACAACCCCTCCGGGGCGTGGATCTTGGGAAGGGTCCGCATCCAATGAAGCGCCGGCCGCAGGCGAACCGCCATTTCCACCAACCGGCGGAGAAGCACCGCCGAGGCCAGCCCTACCAAGCCCCAGCCCAGCACCAGGGTTAGAGCGACGGTAACGGTGTAGGTCAGCAGGCCCATCAGGGCGCCGGGCACGTTGCGGGCGAAATCCTCCGCCGCCACATTGGCCAGGGCGGGAATGGAGCTGATAAGCAGGGGCGCGATGGCCGTCACCAGCAGGCAGGCCGTCAGGCGATGCGCGGGATCGGCGAGGGTTAGCGCCACCCCGACGCCCACCAGCGTAATCACGGAAGCCAGGATGATCTGCGTCCGCAGAGCTACGAAGAAAACCGCCCGGACCAGCCCCGTTTCCTGCCGGTTGAGATACTCGGCGATGTACTTGCGCCCGGCGGCGGCCGTGCCCAGGCCTCCCAGCTTGCCGGCGATGTTGGTCAGAAACACCAGGTAGACGTAATAGCCCAGCCGCTCCGGCCCCATCACGCGGGCGATGGCGATGGAGGTCAGCGCGCCGAATACAAGATCGGCGCCGGCTTCGATGCCGTACCAGAAAGAGTTACGTAAAATGTTGCCACGCTTAACCATGAATTAAGAAACCAGCTTCGCGATCTTGAGAAAGAAGTAGATCCCCACGACGCTGGCGCACGTGCCCACGGCGGCGCGCGTGAGAATTGATCGCCAGTTGACGGCAATCTGTCCGGTACGTCTCCCGATTTCGCCCAGCGCGATCGCCAGACCGATAATCATGTACAGCGTGATGGAATAAGTGCGGGACAAGAAGAAAGCTCCGGACAGGAACGCATAAAGAGAGAACCGCACCGCCGTCGCCCAGGAGGCCAGGGAGGACAGCTCGTCATCCTCGCCGGCGGAGCGGCCCAGGTCGTATAAATCCGTGTGTACCGCCACCAGCAGTCCGATCCAGAAGAAGTAACCCAACAATCCCAGTTCGGCGAAGCAATGGACGAAGGAGTTGTGGGCGACGCGGATATGATGCTCGATGAAGCGGCCGTACCCGACGCCGAACACCGGGTTGTTCAACAGCATCTGCATGCCGTCGTACCAGGCGTCCAGACGGCCTTCCGAGGAGGCGTCCGAGCTGGAGATGTCGCGTCCGCCGGTGAAGCCCGCGGTCAGCATCAGCAGCCCCAGGCAACCGGCGGCGATCACCGGCCCGGCCACGCGAAAGCGCGTCATCCGCTCCCGCAGCCGCAGAACCACCACTACCAGAATGCTCAGGATGGCGCCTCGCGAGCGGGTGAGATAAATGCCGCACAACAGGACCAGGCTCGGCAGCACGACCAGAATGGAATTACGGAGCCGCCGCCCCGCGCGCCAGGCCGGCCACAGCAGTGGCGTGGCGGCCAGCAGGGCCTGAGCAAGGTCGTTGGGGTCGTTGAATTGTCCCAGGCCGCGGATACGGCCGAGCTGGCCGCGCTCGCCGGTCAGGGCGTCGGCCTCGGTCCGTTGCGTGAACACCAGCATCTCGGTAGCGAAGATGCCCTGATAGGCCAACACGCACAGGCCCACCAGGATCAGCGACAGCAGGCAAATCAAGGCCGCCAGCCGGCGCATCCTGCCCAGGGTGCGCACGGTCAGCAGGATCAACAGGCAACTGACCAGCGGCACCATGGATTGCGTCACCGCCAGGATGACGCCGCCCAGCCAGCCGGTCGCCGTGACCGGCGACGCCACCAGAATCGCGAAGAAACCCACGAGGAAACAGAACGCCGGCGCGGCGAGCAACGAGTATTGGCCGCCGGCGACGAACTCCAGCCCGGCCATCGCCAACGCCGAATTCCCCACCCAGAACGCGGGACGATAGGCGGCCAGGCCGGGGAAGAAGTCCCACGGCCTGAGATAGGTCAGGGTCAGGTAGAGAAGCAGTAGAAGAAATCCCACGTCTATTCCCTAGGCCCACCGCTTATGGCAGTCACCGGATCCCGGCCGCGCCGGACCGCGTCGACCGCCAGCTTGAGTTGCCAGGCGGAAGCGAAATACAGCGACTGCCCCCGTGCCCGCGTCGCCTTCGCCATCCCGTCCAGGAGCCGCCGCAACCCCTCGTTCAGTAAGAAAGCCGTGTGACGTTCTTGCGTTCCATGCGTATGAAGCTTGACAAAGACATCATCTCCCATCGCGGGGGCGAGTTCCAACCAGCCGTTTATCCGGGCCGGAGTGGGAGGGTCGTAACAGGCCAACTCGCCGATCTCCAGACGTGGAAACAGGCGGTCCCCGTTGCCCAACAGGCGGGAACGGATGCCCAGCGGTCCCGGAATCATCATCAGCGCCGGGTGGGGATCAATGCCCGCCGGGTCGATCCGCACCGGCGCGCCGCGATCGTGCGATTTCGGCCGCGCCGGGTCGTCCACGGCCCAGTAGATGGTGTTCACCATGCGCGTCTGGGTGGAGTGAGGAGCCGAGGGCAGAGTGAAATCGGCGTAGCATCCCAGCCGGATCAGCAGGCTGATTTCGTTGTTCAACCCGCACTTCTTGCCGTCCGGCCGCGAATTGTCCAACGCCCAGTTGCCGTGTATGAACCCGAAAACAGGCTGCCCGTTACGGCGCCGGAGCAGGCCGTGGCGGGAAGACAGCGTCTCGGTGAAGCGGCGGATGCGGTCGACGAAGTTCTGCTCGCCCTCGCCGTCGTGGTGTAGATGCACTTCGACGTCGCCGATTCCGGCGCGGGTGAG
>CAYOTD010000497.1:0-4364 GCA_964406685.1 uncultured Solibacteraceae bacterium
CGGCTTCCGTCAGGTGAAGATCCATATGCCGGATCACGGGAACCTGCGCGGCGGAACGCGCAACGCCCTCGCCATCCGGAAATCGCCCGAAGCCTGGAAACTGCTCGACTGGGCCGCCACCCACGTCTACGACTACCAGAGCTTCTTCGAGGATCCCGACGGCTACGACGCCACCATCCGCGCCTGGCGCGACGCCGCCGGCGACAAGCCGTTCCTGTCCACCGAGTTCACGGTCAACAACAACGCCTACCAGGCCAACACCTACCGCGTGGCCTTCGCCCAGGCGCAGCTCTACCACAAGAACATGGCTCTGATGGATGCCGCCGCGCTGATGTACTGCTGGACACTGCTCGAGATCGAGCAGGCGAGCTTCGGCGGCACGCGCAGCCTGTTTGTCCCCGACCGCGCGCGCGGCTACCTGCCGGTGGCCTCCAGTTACCAGTTGCGGGCCTTCGGCGCCTACAGCCGCCGTCTGCCGGAAGGGATGGTGCGGGTGGCCGCGGAAGCCGAAGGCGAGGGGCTACTCGCGACCGCGTACCAGGGGCCTGCGGGCGCGAAGACGGCCATTCTCGTCAACCGCGCCACTGCACCTCTGCGCGTCGCCGTGGAATGGTCCGGTGCGGCCTTCACCGTCGCCGAGACCGCCAGTCCCTATGAGGAGAACACCGTCCGCAAGGCAGGGCAGGGAAGCGTGACGATCCAGCCGGGCGAGATCGTCACGCTGTCCAACGTTGCGCTGCGCTCCGCGCCGGCTACACCTCGCGCACCAACTCCAGGCCGTTGAGGCGGCCGAAGCGGTTCAGGGCCGCGGTGTGGTCACCGTAAAACAGCACGCGGTGCAGCCCGGCCGAGTACACCTCCAGGAACTTGCGCGCGTCCGCGACGCGGGTGCGGATCTTGGTGCGGCAGCCGCGCGGGTTGTCTACCGTCCCGATGACCTCGCCGGTGGAGACCAGGAAGCGGCCGGCGCTGGCGAACTTGGCCACCGTCACCGTGCCCGTCGCCGGCGCCAGCACCTGTAGGGAAACGCCCTTGTTGTCTTCCAGGTGTGAGCGCAGGATGTAAGGCGACCGCGCCGCCTTCAGCCCCGCCAGGGCGGTGGCCGCCACGCAGTGCGCGTGAATCACCTCGTTGCGGCTGGTGTCGAACACCGGGTCGGAGACGAAGCCCGGCACATCGGCCAGGGACGTAACCAGCAGTTGGGTCATCGTGGAGTTGAGATCGCACTCGCACACGCCGAACATCCCTTCGTCGTTCAGCTTGGAGAAGCCCACGCAGGGGTAGGCGGGCAGGTCGTTGCGCTTGAAGCCCCCCAGGCAGTCGATGGCGATGGCGTTGGCCTTCTGCTGGCGCAGAAAGCTCTTCATCCCCAGGTAGAGGCGCACGGAGTTGACGATCTCCTCGCGCGACGGTTCGACCACGCGCACTGCTCCGCGGACGAACTCCCCGGCCATCCGCCGCGCCTGCCCCGCGTCGGCGGCCTCGTAAGCGGCTTTCAGCTCCGCGTAGCTGGGCGCGGCGATCTGGGTTCCGTACTGCTTGGTGAACTCCTCGCCCCGCCGGCCGCCGGCTGACGGCGAAATCAGCAGCACCTTGCTGTGGCGCAGAAAGTGGATCGCGCGGAAGACGTCGACGTACGCGTCCAGATCGCCGAAATCACTCGAGGCTACCACGTCGGCCTTCATCCGCTTCTGCGCGAACCCGGCGAAGTTGGACCAGGAGTGGCCGGCATACAGCCGCGAGAACAACAGCGTGGGCCGCCCCACCGCAATCAGCTTGGTGAGAATCGCGCCCAACCCCGAGGTGAGATTGAACGCCAGAATCGCGTCGTCGTTGGCGGCGGCGGTCATCCAAGCGGAGATGTCCGTCCCTTCGCGCAGCAACTCGCCGCCGGTGAACTTGATCCGGCCCGGGTGCCGCTTCTGGAACTCGCCGAGCTGGGCTTCGATCTCGGCCTTATCCTGCTCCAGGTTGACGTCCGGCCTGGGCCAGCTCGGCGTCTGGCTTGCCAGGTAGACCTTGCGGACCACGGCCGGTCCGTCCCAGGGCATACCCTCCTCCGCCGGCAGAAGAGAAGCCGGCAGCATTCCGCCCAGCGAGCAGAGGAAAAAGCCGCGGCGGGAAAGCGGACAGGTTTGGTTGCACACAAACATACCCTCCAAAGTCCTTCTGAGTCTAGAACACCACTCGCAACGCAAGCTGGATGATGCGCGGAAACTGCGACACGCCGCTCACCGTTCCGAATGCCGAACTGGTCACGGTGGTGGTGGGAGCGCTGAACTGGGTGTGGTTCAGGGCGTTAATGAACTCGGTCCGGAATTCGACATAGCCCCATTCGTGGAAGTGGGTGTTCTTGATCACCGACAGATCCCAGTTGTTCATGCCATCGGCCCGAATGCCGCCGAAGCGGGAAGGCATGGTGCGGATACCCCAGGAACGCTGTTTGGCGGAAGCCCGCTCAAAACCGGAGCTGTTGAACCACCGCTGGATGGTTCGCTCGGAATTGGAGATCGGGATGTCCTTGAGGCTCCCGTACAGGATCGCGTCGCCAAAACCCAGCGCGGGACCCGACTGGCCCTGGTAGATGCCCGAGACCTGCCAGCCGCCGATCAGCTTGCCCGCCACGCCTCCAACGGGACTCAACCAGCGCTTGCCCTTGCCAAAGGGCAGCTCGTAGATACCGGTGACCACCAGTCGGTGTGTGCGGTCCTGATCCGAAATCACGCGCTCGGGCCTCGGATCGGTCTCGTTCAGGAAGCCGGTGGCCTCCATGAACTTCGACCACGTCCAGGCGACCGAGGTTGTATAGCCGGCGGAAAGGCGCTTCTCGAAGCGGGTCTGGAGCGAGTGGTACCACGAGTAGCCTTCGTTGGTGGTGTAGCTGACGCCGGTGAACTGCGGAAAGGGGCGCAGCAACTGCGAGCGCCCGATCTTCGAGCCCGCCAGGCCGGTCCCCGGCAGCAGCGGGTAGAAGGGGTTGGTAACGTTGGCGCTCATGTAGTCGATCCACGTCTGATCGCGAGTCGGCAGGGTGCTGTAGTACTGGCGCGGCACCGCGTTCAACGCGCGGGTGGTCCGCAGCTTGGTCCCGCGGTTGCCGACATAGGCCACTTCGACCACCGTCTGGCTGGTGATCTCGTGCTGCACGCCGAACTGCCAGCGTTGCACATAGGGCGTCCGCAGGTTGGGGTCGAAGAAGCTGATGCTCTGCCCGGCGTATGTCATCAGGCCCTTCGAGGAACCGGAAGGCTTGCTCCAGCCGTTCGGGAACGGGTCCGCCGCGCTGGCGGCGAAACTGAGTCCGTTGTCCAGCGTGGGAACCAGGGTGGTCTGCTGGTTGAAGCCGGTCTGATTCACGCTCTGGCGGTCCAGATCGTAAAACGTGCCGTAGCCGGCCCTCGCCACCGTGCGCGCGTTGAGCCGGTAGGCCAGGCCGGCGCGCGGGGCGAAGTTGGTGGTATTGGCGTTCCACAGGGTCCTCGGCTCGCCGTTCACGCCGGCAAAAGTGAGACCGCCGCGCACGCGGAATTGGCCGGCCGCAATCTCGGGGATCGGGCTCGCCGCGTAGTTGCTCTGCACCGTGGATTCAATGGGCAGGGCGGTGGCCGCATCAAACCCGCGCACCGTGCGGTTGTATCGCTCCGTCAGCGGGAAGTCGATCTCGTAGCGCAGGCCCAGGTTGAAGGTCAGCCTCGAGGTGACCTTCCAGTCGTCCTGGAGGTAGAACGACGGAACTTTGGCCTGCTGCGCCAGGGAGTCGTTGACGTCGATGTAGCCGCCGGTGGGCACTCCCAGCAGGAAACTGGCCAACCCCTGGCCCATGGGCGCGGCGGGCGAGTTATCCAGCGATCCCCGGGTCCAGTTGGTGCTGAACTCCAGGCGTCCCGCCCCCATCGCCAGGGTCGCGTTGTTGTTGCGGTAGGCGCGGTACTCGGCGCCGAAGCGCAGCGTGTGGCTGCGGACCATGCGCGTGAAGTTCCCCGCGAAATCGTGGATCTCGGCGTGGTTCGCCTGCCGGACGGAGGTGCTGAGGCTCGCGTAGCCCGACGGGACAATGCCCGGCAACTGGAGCCGCCGCGGATCTTCCCGGCTGATCTGGTCCACGAGTCTCTGCGAGAAACCGTACTCGGCTGGGTTCCAATCCGACGTCACCGCATCCACCGGCTCGAAGTAGCGGGTGTAGCTGTAGCGCGTGTTCATCAGGAACTGCGGGCTGAAGATGTAGACATCGTCCAGCACGACGCCCCGGTTCTGCCGCCGGTTGTCGGTGCCGTTGGTGGGCGGCAGACCCGTGCCGCGGAACTGGTGTTGGGTCCGCTGGAAACGCCGGTTGGCGTCCCCCCGGAAGAAGGCCCGGTGTTTCT